>CAZOEV010000522.1:0-2712 GCA_964578915.1 uncultured Lentimicrobiaceae bacterium | reverse complement strand
CTGCGCCTATTAGCTCGCGAGTCAATGGCATCTATTCCAATAGTATAAAGGTCGCCACGTGTATTTATCGAATTGCTTCCGATAATTGAAAGGCTGTCTTCGGGCGCAATTTTGTAGTCAACCCCGGCAGCATGCCAGTCAACCATTTTATCGATAATAAGCTGATGGGGAATATCTTTAGAACAAAAAATCACTTCATTGATTCCATAAATTTGAATCATTTCAGGCACTTGATGAATGTGTCCGATAAACTCATCAGGAAGTATCGTTTTAGAATCCGTTTCAACTAGCCCGATAAAATCAGGTTTTATGGCGGTGCTTTTTAGCAGTGTATCAACCCGAAGTGCCTCATCGGCATGGCCAATCACCAAAAAACGTTTTTTTTGGTCGCCACCGAAGGTAAACCCATCTGCCTTGAGCAAATAACCAACAAAGCGGTTAAAGCTAACAACAGCGCCAAGCCAAAGCATTCCGAGCAATATCAAAGCCCGTGAAAAACGTAAATTCTCTGGGAGCAACGCATAAAGCACCAAAATCAATAAACCTCCAATGCCAAGTCCACGAAGAGCTTTGGGAATCTGAAAAGGCTTATCGTATCCTCCGCTAAAGAAAACTGAGAGTAGCCAAATCAGCAAATAAACAGGCAAAACAACCGCAACCAGCACCAGCGGATAGTCGCCGCCCTCGCGATAAATGGTGAACTCACCCCAATATTGTTTGATGGCCAGCAAGCCTGCAAAGCCGAAAAGCGTATCGGCAAAAGGCAGCATAGCTCGCTTTATAAAACGTGCACCAATAGCCATGGCAGCCCTGAAATAAATAGCGATATTTATTAGAAAAGTAAAGGTAGAAGCCCGTTTTTGGCTAAAATGTTTTCGGGCAAAAATGATCATCGCATTATAAAACACGAAGACATAATTTACGCTACTTTTCTTAGTGCTTTCGCCTTTATAATGAATAATGCGTGTTACAGGAAAATAGTAGTTTTTGTAGCCGCCCAGCGTGATGCGGTATGAAAGATCAATATCTTCGCCATACATAAAAAAATCTTCATCAAGCAGACCCACTTTGTCGAGTGTTGTCATGCGCATCAGCATAAAAGCACCCGCAAGCACATCCACTTCGTGGGTTTGGTTTTTGTCCAAATAACCCAGGTGATATTTTGAAAAGCGTTTTGAGCGCGGAAAAAGGCTTGCAAAACCAAAAATTTTGTAAAAAGCTGTCATTGGCGTAGGCAGTCCGCGCTTGCTTTCGGGCAGGAAATTCCCTTTCCCATCAACCATTTTAACGCCCAAGCCGCCCGCATCGGGATGCGCATCCATAAAGTCAACGACTTTGGTAAACGTATCGTCTTCCACAACAGTATCGGGATTGAGCAATAAAACGTATTCACCTTTTGATTGCCTGATAGCCTGATTATTAGCTTTGCTAAAACCTACATTTCCTTTGTTGGCAATCAGGATAACTTCCGGGAATTTCTCACGCAACATGCGCAATGAACCATCCACAGAATTGTTATCGACCACAAAAACCTCTGCTTCCAAATTTTTGACAGCCTTGCGCACCGAATACAAACATTGCTCGAGAAAATGCTCTACATTGTAGTTAACAATTACAATCGAAAGCTTCATGTGGATGATAATTTTGAGGCACAAAGATAAGACAGTTTTGCGGAAAGCCCAGAAGCTATAAATTGTCATTAAAATTACGCCCAAATGATCAAAAAAATATTGATATTAATTTAGAATCATTCTAAATTTAGATGAAAAACTTCAAACAAAATGCATGTTTTCTTGTTAGTTCTATTTACCAGAACTTATCTTAAACACAAGTAAAATAACATGTTAAAAACCTCAATATTCAAAAAGGCATTTTTTGCCCTAATTTTATTCAATTTTTTCTTTTTGCAAGGCTGCAAGAAGGACGGCACTAATCAAGGTAATGATCAGCGTATTTTGATTGGCGCGCTTGCTCCGCTTACAGGAGCAGGAAGTTCTCCCGGACAGTCTGGCTATGAAGGCATATTGTTAGCCATCAGTGATGTACGTTCATATTTAGCCGAAAATAATCCAACTAGGACCATTGATATTTTAATTGAAGACACCAAAACTGATACCTTAGTAGCGCTGGAAAAGTACAATATTTTAAAAGCCAAAGGTATCAATATGATTATTGGACCTTTTAGCAGCGCAGTGCTCAAAAGCTTGAAACCGCATGCCGATCGTGATAGTATTTTACTAATTAGTCCTGCTTCAGTAGCTACGGCGCTAAGTGAAGAGAACGACAATATTTTCAGGCTGCTACCTGATGTTACCAGCCAGGGAGAAGCAATGACAGCTTTGCTTCTTGATGAATCAATTGAATTGATAATTCCTTTGGTTCGTAATGATATTTGGGGAGAAGAACTTTTAACAACCACCTCAAGTCAGTTTAACGAAGCTGGATTTGAAACAGCTAATGCGCTGTTTTACAACCCCAATGATTTTGATGCTAACGAATTGATTTCCCAGCTTTCGCAAAAACTTGCTGATGCACTTACGCAAACAGAAGTCTCGAAAATAGGGATTTATATGCTGAGTTACGGCGAAGGCCATGAGTTTTTGAAACTGGCTAAAAACAACCTACAATTGGGTGAAGTAAAGTGGTTTGGCAATTCAGCCTTTGCCGAAGATAAAGGCATTGTCGCAGATATTGAAACCGCCACTTTTGCTG
>CAZOEV010000521.1:0-2726 GCA_964578915.1 uncultured Lentimicrobiaceae bacterium | reverse complement strand
GGCCTGAGTATGCAATATTCAAGCCCCGACCTTCCGCTTATTCGTTTTGACCTGGCTGTGCAGTTTCACAATATTTCGGGATTGATTGTAAGCTTTAACTACCTGATTTTTTTGGCTGGAAATATCGCTACAAAGAATGGTCGGTATTATCGACTTCAATTGGCAACACTGTATAAGGAGCTTACCATCCAACTTGAATATTACCTGATAGGCGTGTTCAAAAAACGGCCTGCACCATACCCAGTGAGCAAAGACAGAAAATTTAATCCTTTACAAAAGTTTACCTATGTAGCTACCATGTACGGAATGATGCCGGTTATTATCGTAACCGGACTGGCACTTTTGTTTCCTGAGTTTATCATTGAAAAGGTATTTCAGAGTTCCGGTATTTTCCTGACGGCATTTTTGCACACCATTGTCGGCTTTATGTTGTCGATGTTTTTGGTGATACATATCTATTTTTCTACGATGGGAAGTAGTCCTACCAGTAATTTCAAGAGTATGGTTAACGGCTATCAAGAGCCACATTGAGTTGTTGTTTTTTAATAAAAGGTGAAATAATGCTGTCTGAAATTAAGACAGCATTATTTTTATAAGATGATTAGCATTTCGCCAAAAAAGCCACGAACAAATTATAAACATCAGCTGTTTGTAGTTCATGATAAGTGCTCTAAATTTTTATATTAATTTTGACCCAAAATATACCCCTTTAAAAATGAGAAATTTATTCCTTTTGTTTTTTAGTTTAGTAATACTAAGTTCTTGCAATTCAGAATCTAACAAAGTAGGTTATGCAGTTGACCCTGCCAACCGAACAGTGGAAATAACCGAAGTAATTCAGGCCAATGCCTATTCCTACCTCAATGTATCGGAAGGTAATCAGCAATTTTGGATTGCTGTGCCTACTATGGACGCACAAAAAGGTGATGAGCTGCATTTTACTCAATCCATGGAAATGGCCGATTTTTATAGCCGCGACCTCGACCGCACTTTTGAGCTCGTTTTGTTTGTTGATAACATCAGCACTTTGCCTATTCCTGCAGCTACACCGGCGCTAGGTAATATGCAACAGCCACAACAGCAAGAAGCCACTGCGCATGAAGGCCGACCAAAGGCTGACAAAAGAGAAATCAAGGTTGAAGCCACAGATGGCGCTATTCAATTGGCTGAGCTTTTTGAAAATGCAGAAAAATATAACGGAAAGCGCATTAAAGTGACTGGAGAAGTTACACGATTTAATTCTGGAATCATGGGCAAAAACTGGGCGCATATCCAAGACGGAAGCGCTTATGGTAAATATTTCGATCTCACCGTAACAACACAAGATATCATCCCTGTGGGAGATGTGGTTGTTTTTGAAGGTACACTTGTCTTAAACAAAGATTTGGGTTCGGGCTACTTCTATGAATTTTTGCTGGAAGATGCCAAAGCTACCCGCGCGAATGTTTCGGAGAAGGTTTAAGGAATATTATTTTATCGCCTGTAGTCCTTCTATCGCACTGGCATCGCTAGGGCGTATCATCAAAGCTTTTTGAAACATAATTTTTGCCTCGCGCAATTTTCCCAGCTTCAATTCTGTCCAGGCAAGCATAATAACGGTATCGTAATCGAAAGGGTATAAGTTTATCACCTTGTTCAGGTAGCGCAAAGCCGAATTGAAATCTTCGCGGCCATAAGCTATCAGTGCCATGCGGTAGTTTGACAGGCTATTTTGCGGGTCGATGCGCAAAATTTCAGTGTATTGTTGTTCCACCTGTGTCCAGTTGCCGAGCGCCGCCGCAGGATTCACATAACCCAACCGTGCCTCGATAGACAGCGGTTTCAGCGTGAAACACTTTTGGTAATAAGGCAGCGATTCGGTAAAGCGACCTGACATATAGTAGAGCCAGCCCAGACGCAGATTGTCTTCATAACTAGTTTCTTCAAAAATATTCAGGATTTCCTTTATGGCTTCCGTATATTTCCCGTCTTCTTCAAATTTGTATGAGTTTTCATAAGCCAGCAATTGTTTGTCCGCTTGTTGTGCCTGAATGGCCGTAAATACTAGCAAAAGTGCTGCCAGCAAGCTTTTCCTTAAAAAGTCCATTGTATTCCTCCTACTATTGAATTGGTTTGAAAATCATGATAAAATGTAGTCATGCTGCCTGTCTCTGCATTGTAGTTCTGAAAAGGATGCGTACCTTTTTGATATACATAGCCTATGCGCAGCAGACTATTTTTTGCAATTTTAGCAAATAAAGTGGCTTCTATGCGTGTTTTTGATTGATAAGCTGTATTTAAAACAAAGTAAGCATTATTTTTACTCAAATAGGCGTGATTGCCAAAGCTGAATAAAGTTTCTATCCAAATATTTTTCAACGGTTGAAAACCGATCTGCTGTGATGCAATCAGGCGTGATTGTTCGTTTCCGCTTAGGAGATAAAATGTGGTAGCTCCATAAAGTTTTAAGTTGCCAAGCGGAAAATAGTGCAGTCCTGCATTGGCCTGAAAATAGTTGGATTGATTAAAATGCGAGAGTGAAATACCCAGGCTTGAAATGCCGATGGCGGTGTGCAAGTCAACTCCTAAAAAGGCCACCCATTCCTTACTTTTAAAAGAAATATCAGTAAAAGTATAGCGACTCTCGGTGCTTTCAAAAAGTGCGGTTTCGGAGCCGTCATATAAATAATAGGCTGTATCCGAAATCGTATAAATTTGATTTTCCGGCCGTGTTTGTGTTTGATTGA
>CAZOEV010000520.1:0-2728 GCA_964578915.1 uncultured Lentimicrobiaceae bacterium | reverse complement strand
TACTCCTTCTAGTATCACTTCGATGGCATTCCAGTGCCCAGAAATTGGACTTATGGCGCTGGGTATGGCGGTTACTATGATCATCGGCGGTATAAATCTCTCCATTAATGCTACCGCAAATCTATCCGCACTAATGTCGGGGCTATTCTTATTAAAGTTTGCTCCCCCTACTACTGCTGCTGATTATATGTCTTTCTTTATAATAGGGATTGCCATCCTGATTGCACTGGTCACAGGACTTCTCTGTGGTGTTTTGAATGGTGTTTTAGTAGGATATATAGGTGTGCCGCCAATCCTTGCCACACTTGCTACATTAACTTTGTACCGAGGAATCTCAGTAGTTGTAACCGGAGGGAAAACTCTCACTGGTTTTCCTGAACAGCTATCAGTGATTGGCAATCAAACGGTGGTTGGTATTCCTATTTCTTTCATTATCTTGGTGGCCATTGGGGTACTGGTGTATGCGATTTTCAAATACACAACTTTTGGATTCAAAGCTCGAATGCTAGGCACCAATCCTACTGCTGCAAAGTTTTCGGGTATCAACACTAAATTTATTACTATGAAAATTTACATTTTGAGCGGCATCCTTGGTGCTATAGCAGGTATAATCGTGATGAGCCGTATCAATTCAGTTGCTTACGAATATGGTACCCAAACATATATCATGATTACTCTTTTGATTTCAGTTCTTGGAGGCATTTATAACGGCTTTGGTAATGCAATTAATATAGTCTTTGCAACTTTTATCATGCAAATGCTCTCTACTGGGTTTCATATGCTTTTCTTAGGTGTGCGTGGCAGCTCTTTCTTTAAAGAGTTTTCATGGGGTGTCCTTCTCATCGTCTTCCTTATAATAGACTATTTTATGCACCATAAGAAAAGGACGGTATAGAGCAAGAATTACGTAATAATTAAGTAATAGAGGAGGAAATGTTTATGAATAAACGTTGGAAACAACTAGGGAATTTATTAGTTAACTATTCTATGAAAATTCAGCCAGGTGAAAAAGTAATGATTGCTATGGTAGAAAAGGAGACTTATCCTTTGGTGAACGCCATCTATGAGGCCTCCATTAAGGTGGGAGCTTATCCGCAGGTACAATTTCTCTCTGAAGAGCTAAATCGTCTGGTTTTGAAATACGGCAGCAACGACCAGATTGAATGGGTGCCAGAGATTGAAGCTTATGGTATGGAGTGGGCTGATGTTTATTTTGGATTACGCGGCGCTCATAATTTGGGTGTATTCTGGGATATACCTGCAAAGAAGCTCTCAGCTCTAAGGAATGCAATGGGTAAGATTTCTACCAAGCGGTGGAAAGAGACACGCTGGTGCTTGTTGCGCGTACCCAATGCTGCTCTTGCGTATCAGGCAGGTGTAGATGAGAAAACAATTATGGATATGTTTTTTAATGCTTGTCTACTAAATTGGCCTGAGGTAAGCAAGGAATGGAGGCGTTATACAGATATCCTCAACAAAGGAAGATATATAAGGGTGGTTGGTAGAGATACTGACCTGAGTTTTTCAATAGAAGGCCGCACGTGGGAAGTAGCAGACGGGAGATCTAACATGCCAGACGGTGAGATTGCTACATCACCGGTGGAAACAACCGTTGACGGGCAGATTTACTTCGAGTCCCCGGGCGTGCTAGGAGGGCAATTGGTACATGATATGCGTCTGTACTGGGAAAAGGGCAAATTAATAAAAGCTACATCTTCTACTAACCAGGATTTACTTCAGGCGGTAATTCATACAGATTCTGGTGCCAGTCTTCTTGGTGAGTTTGCCTTCGGTACCAATCCAGAGCTTAAATACTTCTGCAAGGATATACTATTAGACGAAAAAATTGGTGGCACCGTACACATCGCTCTGGGACGTGCCTATCCTAATACTGGCGGAACCAATAAATCTGCTATCCACTGGGACATTATAAAAGATCTACGGCAGGAAGGTCAAATATACTTGGATGACAAATTAATCTTTAAAAATGGAAAAATGCTTTTCTGAGCCAAAAAGAAGGGTATGATTTTGGAGAAAAATAATTATGGAGAATGAATATTTGATAGGAGTTGATATCGGTACTTATTCCTCAAAGGGTGTGCTGGTGAATAAGGATGGCCAGATAATTATTACTCACGTAGTCCAACATGGTATGAATATGCCTAAACCTGGTTATTTCGAACATGATGCTGAGAAGATCTGGTGGCACGATTTTGTTGAGATTGTAAAGAACATACTGACAAAGTCTGGCATTGATCCTAAACAAATTCGGGGGATTGGAACAAGTGGCATTGGTTCATGTGTGCTGCCGATTGATACGCAGGGTCGGCCTTTGCGTCCAGCGATTCTCTACGGCATTGATACGCGTGCCACCAAAGAGATCGAGTACTTGGAGAATGTACTAGGGAAGCATGAAATCTTTCGGAAGAGCGGAACGCAGTTGACCTCGCAAGCATCTGGTCCGAAGATTCTCTGGATCCGAAATAACGAGCCAGCCGTATATGAAAAAACCAGGTGGTTCCTCACTAGCCAGGCCTACTTAGTATACAAACTCACAAGTGTAGCAAGTATTGATATTTACACCGCAAGTGGCTATGCGCCACTTTTTAATGCCTACAATTTCTGTTGGCTTGAGGATATTGCTCCATATATTACCCCCACTGACCGCTTGCCAAAAGCATACTGGAGTTGTGAGATAGTCGGCAAGGTTACTACTAAGGCAGCAAGG
>CAZOEV010000519.1:0-2729 GCA_964578915.1 uncultured Lentimicrobiaceae bacterium | reverse complement strand
TGCTGAATAAATACAACTCATTTGTACTTATCATACTGCCATCTTTTAGCACGGCATTTGCGCTACTATTAATCTGAATACGCTGATCACAACGGAAATAGCCACTTTCAAGATTAATGTTTCCGGAATTCCATTCAGATTGTTCGGCAGCTTTCATCATACACCTATTATATACATTGCTACCTGAGTTAAAATTAATTCTTCCTTCGACAATAACTTTTCCATTGTTGGTGATATCACCGTTGGAGTTCACATTGAAGTCGCCATCTAACAGTTCAATACTGCCATTATTGGTGAGGTCGCTATTGCTGTTGATATTTAAATAGTTGTTATTAACGACTATTTCTCCATCATTGGAGAGGTCGCTTCCATTGATCTCGAACCTATTGCCAGTAGCTACCGTTCCCGTGTTGGTCATGGTGCTGTTGGTGTTCAGCGTAAAGCTTCCAGTAGTTTCAATAGAACCACTATTAGTTAAAGTTCTGGCGTTCACCTGCAAGTTGTTGCCAACATCAAGTGATCCAGTATTTAGGAAGGGAGCAGTAAGCTGCTGAATAGTAAGTGCGCCAGAAATATTCATGCTACCGTGGTTTTCCCATTCACCCACAGTTTGAACGCCACTATTTATTGTGAGGCTTGAGTTTGCATATACTTTCACACCATTATTAGTACCCCACAGGTTGATACCGTTTACGGTGAGCGATCCACCTTGCGTCACAATAATTTTGCAATTGCTTCCTAATTGTATATTACTGTTAATCGTCGCCGTGCCGCACACTTTAAGTGTGCCGCCACCGTTCCAGGACGTGAAACTTAGGTTTCCGGTGAAGTTATCTTGAACACAAACTGTTTTTCCTTCGCCAATATTAACAGTCTCATTGCCTGAAATAATTTGATCACAATCGTCGCAATCAGGACCTTCATCAGGAACTACTGTTGCCGACTTAAAAGTTACTTGTTTTTCTCCCATTGATGGAAAAGTGTAGCTTACTTGATTGCCAGAAATTGGCGCTTCCACCAGATGCGTGGCTCCAGTGCTGGTTTCCAGAAGTAAATATAAGCTTTGCAGATAAGCAGGAATACGAAGTGTTTGGCTTAAATCCTGCTCACGCGAAATGCTTGCTTCCAAAATCAATGTGCCTTTTTGATTTGGATTGCCATTGAAAATGGAAATTTTCGATTGTAAGGGATAGAATCCGTCAACTGGCAAGGCAATAGACAGATTAAGATCTTTTGTTGTTTTCCAGTCAAAACCTGCAGGAACGTTTAGGTCGGCAGTTTTATCAGCTTTATGTTGCTCTGAATCAATATCTTTCTTGCAAGAAACAAGAATACTTGAAGCGAGGAGAACAAATAAAAATAGTTTTAGAGTTTTCATAATTCAAATATTAAAATATTACTATATATTATATTTCAAATTTTATGCCAAAATTGTCATTGAATTGATATATAGTAATATAGTGTTATTTTGCGCCAACTGTTTTTACTGTATTCGGAATATATTCCAAAAACAGGAAATATTCCAAATTATTGTTTTACAAATTTATTTAATGGCTAAAGTACGCAAAGTTGTTGAAAAAGGTCAATAAGTTAGTGCCAAAAAAATACGAAATTTTGTAAATATTGCTATCAAAAACAAAAATGCTTTCGATAAATCAGCATGCCATTTTAAAATTTTGAATTTGTAGTAAAAGAATGTTGTTGAAAAGTTTCATTTTTTTTTGACTTTTTTCTTTCTGCTATATTTTCACAAAATGATATTAAACTCATCGAGCGCAATCCACGCAATAAAGGCTTTCTGGCCGAAAAAGTAATCGGCCAAAAGGGATTTCTCGACGGCATTTGATGCATTTGCCAAAGTCATCGGTGCCAAACATGGCTAAAATGCGTTCCAGATTAACAAGCTTTTCTTCGGCCTGTCGCAAGGAGGCTTCTATAACGCTTTTGTTATTGATATGGTCCATACGTGAAATCCTGCCAATGGCGCAATCGGGCTCGACTGGTTGAGTAAGTTCTTTGTATTCAGCGATTAATGTTTTAGTCTGCTCAATTTTTTTTAGTACTTTTTGCCGAAGTTCTTCTTCTTGCATAGCTTGCTTTTTATAAATTGCCAGGTTTTTTCATAAAGTAGGCTACTTTTTCAAGTTTAGTAATCATATCGTAATTTTCCACATAGATATGTGGCGGCAATTGCAGGTATGCCGAACTAAAATTGAGGATTCCCAGCACACCTGAATGAACCAAAATGGTGCTAATTTCTTTTGCAAACTCAATGGGCACGGCAACCACACATATACGAATCTGATGTTTACTTATAATATGCGGCAACTCACTAATATTATGGCATGGTAAATCATAAGCTGGCTGCGGATTTTGGCCAAACCTGAAGGTAGCAGCAATAACAAGTTTACTACTATATCGTGTAAAATATTCAGAAACAGCCCTACCCAATTCCCCAATGCCAATAAAAGCCACTTTCTCAGGCTCGTCGTGATCAATGGCTTCGCTGATTTTTATTATTAACTCATTGATATCATATCCTTTATGCACATCACCGGTCACGCCAATCAGCATAAGGTCGCGCCGCACATTGGCAGCATTGGTTTTTAGAATACGGGCCAAGTTATGCGAAAAAATAAAGGCATGATCCAGGTATTGATAGTTGTACAGCAACCGCCGATACTGACTTAGGCGCTCTACGGTTTTTTCTGGCAAAAATTCCCTCATTA
>CAZOEV010000518.1:0-2743 GCA_964578915.1 uncultured Lentimicrobiaceae bacterium | reverse complement strand
CCTTGGTTTCAAAAACTTCGAAAGCCTTGTCTTTGGCCTTTTCTTATCAAAGCCTGAGATAGAGGAGTTTTCTTTCAGGCTTTAATGTATTAAAATTCGGGTTTCTAATTTTGCTTGTGATTTGGAATTTATTTATTTCCGAATTCTTTATCTAAAATCGATGTGATTTGATCTCTGTTCTGGATGCTGCTTGTGGCGGCGGCAACTATTCCGTTTTTATAATAAACAGTAAAAGGCAAACCCATAAAGCTGCTACACTCGGGCAGGTTGCGAATAATTTTTGCTTCAGGTGAATCAAATGCCATATCACGGAAATCTACATGCGTATATTCTTCCTGTAGCTCTTCCATCACGCCGTAAACTGGAATACACATTGGCCCCATGCGACCGCAGCAAACCATTACATTTTCGTTTTCATTGATTACTTTCGACAGCTCGTCGGCTGTTGCAATATGTTTTAAAGGAGTTGGTAAAACCATAGTTGTATGTATTAAATTAATATTCTCGATAGATGCTTATCATAAAACATGCCAAATAGTGATACTAAAGCGATTTAGAGAGCTTTCTAAATTAGCAGGGTTGAGAAGGCTGTCAATCTCAAAAAGTCAGCTATTTGAGTAGATAAAAAGATTTTGTAAAATAAAGATCAGCCTAATTTCAAGCGCCTAAAAAAACGTAATTTATGCGTATATTTTTGGATGTCAGCATTATAAATTCCCTGATGATCAATTGAGTCAATGCGAACTTTGCCAGAAGCATGGATAATTTTTTGCTCGTCAAGCACAATTCCAACGTGGGTAATGTTTCCTTCTTCATTGTCGAAAAAGGCCAAATCTCCAGCTTGTGTTTCTTGCAAAAAATCTACAATTTGTCCTTGCGTGGCTTGCTGACTGGCATCTCTGAGTAGTTGATATCCAGCAAGTTTAGCGCATAATTGTGTAAATCCTGAGCAATCGACGCCAAAAACGGATTTCCCACCCCATAAATAGGTGCTACCTAGCCACATTTTGGCATAAGCTGTCATTTTGTCCGCGTCGAATTGCGGCGGAAACTCAATTATGTCGCTATCAGGGAAATCTAATCCAAGTTTGGGAAAAATGGTGTTTATTTCGCGGCAGAAAGTGCTGCCAAAGCCAACCATCAAGGCTTTGTTTTCGTTGGTTTTTATCGCATTTATCGGTTTTGATAGATGATAATGGGTCGCTTTATTGTAATTATTCCATGCGCTTTCGCTAATAGCTGCATGTTGCGCAGTATCAATCCAGCCTTCATAACCGTCGTAATCAGCTTGAATCAAAAACCATTTTCCTTTGTTATCTAGTACTTTATAGGTTTCTCCAAACAAAAGCTGGGTTACCATTTCCGACTTATCCGAGGGCAAGGCCCGTATGGGAATCACTGCCAAAATGCTTATGCCATAATCTGTCATACCAATTTATTTTGATCTGCCACAAAAATAACCAATTGAAGCTTGTGCAAGGACATCAGCCAAAGAATAAACCGATTGAATAGTTGAAGGAGCACCTATTTCTGTGAAAATGTTTTACTTTCGCATTACAAAATCGTTTAAAGTTTCAGGCGATATTTTTAAATCAATATGATTAACAAGTTATTTAGCTATCTGCGACACCATTATTATGAGCTTTTTAAAATAAGCTTGTTTGCCCTTGCCGTCTTGATTGTGATTTGGCAAATGCCACGAGAGGGAAAATTCAAATATGAGTACGGCAAAGGTAAGCCCTGGCAGCAGGAAGCGCTTTTTGCTCCTTTTGATTTTGCTATTTTTAAGTCGGACGAAGCTCTCCGACTCGAACAGCAAGCCCTACTCGAAAAGGTTTATCCCTATTTTATTTTAGATGAGGAAAAGACAAATGTCGGCAGACAAAAGCTTCAAGCGGCTTTTAATCAGGCAAAGCCCGTTGATACCATTAAAGGATTTTCAAAGCAAAAACAGCTGTCGATTTTATTGACGATTTACGATACTATTCAACAACGGGGACTAGTGATCTATCATCCGGCTATCGAAAATCTAAAAGCTGATGATGATATCCATATTGTTAGAAATAAGGTGGTTAGTAATGCTAAGTTTGGAGATGTTTTTACCGTTAAATCAGCTTATGATAAAGCGCAAAGCATACTCGATACGCTAAAGAAAATTGATAGAAAATTGTTTTCTCAAATTTTGGCTAATGGATTTGTGCAAAACTTGAGTTATGATGAACGCATGACCAAAGCTGAAAATGAGGTAGTGCTTGCTCAAATTTCTCCGACTTATGGCATGGTTCAGGAAGGAGAACTGATTATTTCGGCGGGTGAATTAGTTGATAATGAAAAATTTAGCGAATTAAACTCCCTGCGAAAGGCTTACGAGCAGCGCGTTGGCACCCAGTCCGAGCAAAATGCCCTGGTCTCTGGTCATGCCATTTTGATTTTGGCCATATTTTTGGCTTTGTTCTTCTTTTTGAAAATAATTAGAAAAGATGTTTATGATGAACTGCGAAATATCAATATGCTGCTGCTCTTGATGTTAATGATATTGATTCCGTCTTTTTATTTGATCACCTACAATCCGCAGTTGATTATTTTAATGCCTTTTGGCCTGCTGCCAATTATCCTTATCACATTTTTTGACACGCGCATAACGATGATGGTTCACTTGCTGACTATCACGCTTTTGGGACTGGTGGTTCCCAACCCTTATGCTTTTATGTTTTCTCAACTGATTATCGGATTTATCGTTCTT
>CAZOEV010000517.1:0-2745 GCA_964578915.1 uncultured Lentimicrobiaceae bacterium | reverse complement strand
TGGAAAAAAATGATTGGCGAAAGTAAAGGAATCCGTCGCCTGAATGGCATAGAGCGCAAGCAGGATTTTGAACAAGAATTTACAACCTGGGCAAAACAAAAAAATAATGGATATCAAGGCTTAGTTCCTGCTTTTGAGCAAAACTATACTGGACTTGAAAAATACAACCTGGCTGCAGATTATGTGCGCGAAGCTGGTCTGGGTATTGAGTTGCTGTCGTTTGCTGCGCGTTTTAGAAGTCTTTCCGAAGTGGATAAAGAAACTCCTGAGGATAAGTTGCAAAGCCTGATATCATCGGCGCAAAATGCCAGCGAAAGTTTTTTTAAGGATTATTATCAGCCTATTGATGAGGAAGTTGCAGTGGCTTTGCTGGATATTTATCGCGCTGAGCAGCCGGCTGATTTCCGTCCGGAATTTATAAATGAAATAGACAAAAAGTATAAAGGCGACACAAAGAAGTATGTTCAGCAGCTTTTTGAAAAGTCGATTTTTACTTCCAATGAATCAGTTAGCAAGCTGCTTCAAGACTTCGATTATAAAGATGCCAAAAAAATATTACGCGATCCGTCTTTTGAGGCTTATAGCAGTATCCGTAGCTTTTTTGACGAACAGCTAAGTCAACCAATGCTAAAGCTTATGGCTCAAAACGACAGCCTGCAGCGCCTGTATATGAAAGCACAGATGCAGATGCAGCCCGACAAACGTTTTTATCCCGATGCCAACTTCTCGCTGCGCGTTACTTATGGCAATGTGGATGGCTTTCATCCTGCCGATGCGGTTTATTATAACTATTACACCACTTTAGATGGTATAATGGAAAAAGAAGACCCGAATATTTATGATTATGTGGTTGAAGACAAGCTGAAAACGCTTTATCAACAGCAAGATTTTGGTCGTTATAGCAATGAACTTGGCGAAATGCCGGTAGCTTTTGTGGCCTCGAACCATACTACCGGTGGAAACTCTGGAAGTCCAATTTTAAATGCTGATGGACAGATGATTGGAATCAACTTCGACCGCAGTTGGGAAGGTACGATGAGCGATCTGATGTACGATCCAGCCATGAGCCGAAATATTTCCGTTGACATCCGCTATGTGCTATTTATTATTGATAAATTCGCCGGTGCCAGCCACCTAGTTGACGAAATGACGGTGATAAAATAAAACCTTAAGCTGTTAGCATATTTCTAAAAGGCAACTGATATACAATTGGTTGCCTTTTTGCGTAATAGGTGTTGCTTCACTTTTTAAAGTTGTTTTACCCGATTCTTAAGGTCTCAATAAAATTTTTTTCGCAAATTCTGTTATGAGACCCTATTAAATAAAGAAAACTACTTCCCGATCCTGACAAATAGTTTATTCAATCAGGCCTATTTTTTCGATTATAATCCGAATATTCGGCCTAAAATTTAGAATTGCCGCTTCAATCTTTCAAATCGTATTTAGTTTTCTTCTTGCTTTTCGCTGAGACATTTTGTATATTTGAAGCGAAAATTAACCAGCTATAACACAGCTAACCAAAATATTACAGCAGAATATACTGGTTGAAAATTTGCACAAGCAATTGAGACAGGCTTATAGTTCCCCATTTTAAAATCAAATAATTTGAACAACAAAACATCCAATCATGAAAAAACTACTCCTAATCATCGCCATCATCACTTTTGGAAATCAACTTTTTGCACAAATAAACAGCACTCATGCTTTTGCCGTCGGAACGCCTGATGGTGTGACCATTTCGTGGGATGCATATAGCGATCAAACAGAAATCGAAGGATGCTACCTCTATAAAAAAGAAACTTACAGCCACATCCACGAATTCGAATTGCTCACTCCCGAGATGCTTGTTTCGGCTGATTCCACATTTAGTTATACCGATAATGGCACTTTCGATCCGGAATATCCACCCATCTATGCCATACATATCCAAACGGCAGACAGCACCTATATTATTGACAAAGTCTATGGTTTTAAGGATATTTCATTTGAAGCTTTAAGTGAAAATAGTGTCGAAATGCGTCTCACTGGTTGGAATACCACGCAATGCTGTAGCATGGCAAAACTCTGGATTGATGGGATATATCGGGGGGATTATTCGTATGACAATCCTTTTGCCTATCCTTTTGAATTGCCTGCGGCTTCAGAGCCGGATTTTGACATCTATTTGATTTTTGAAGACAACAGCATGATGTTTGGCTATGCCGAATTCGAAATCAATGGAAGCTATTTGAATTATATTTTAGAATTGGTAGGCGGTTCTGAGTTTGAAGCTTACAATGAGACATTTAAGATGTATCCTAATCCAGCCACAGCCGAAGTGATTTTACAATTACCACAAAATATTCTACCTTCAACTACTGTCGTAGAGGTGTTTAGCACTTCGGGAAAAAAACTGATGGGCTTTGTGCCAAACACAAATTTGATATCAATAGAAACCGCTCAATTTCCGGTAGGGATGTGTTTAGTCAGGCTTTTTGACGGCCAGCAATGGCATGGGCAGAAATTGATAGTGGAACGTTAAGAATAGGTTGGATGTTTTCATTTTATTAACGCCCAAAAACCTAAACTACAAAAACAGAAAGTCTAAAATGATGGAATTGTGATACTTTTGAGTGATGTTTTATGCAAGTTTTAAAACATCATTGTTAAAAGATTGTTCTACTATTAAACTTTCTTATGACCCATCAAAACAGCCTCAATATTCCCGATTCAGAACTTCCCAGATTAGTTATTATTGGTGGCGGA
>CAZOEV010000516.1:0-2746 GCA_964578915.1 uncultured Lentimicrobiaceae bacterium | reverse complement strand
AGAATAGGCAGAAAATCCAGTCTCGGTTTTTTCAACGATAATTTTAATATTTTTATTCAGTTTTTCCATCGTTTTAGCTTTAAAGTTTAATGTTTGCATCTTTAAGAATTTTCTTTTCCAATCCCTTTCCTACTTCTTGACTTCCATGGTTAGGAAAAATAATTATCCCGCTTTTTGTATCGTGTTTTAATTTCACATGCAATCCTTTTTGTGAAACAGGATACCAACCATCTTTTTTTAATAACCGGAACAATTCTGAACACTTCATGTACTAAATTTACAACACAAAGGTAAATATTTATTTACTTTTGCTTGGACTTATTTCTGAAATACTGCAATTTATTTAGCATTAGCTATAACTATTCATACAAACTAACACACCAAAGGTACATTTTAGGCAATTATCAGGAGAGTATTGCTATGCTTAGAATGATTCTAAATTATTTTTTGGCCTACATTTGAAGGGTTTAGCATTCGACTGAAAAGCCTAATTTTACCCCATTAAAACGCATAAATATGGCCGAAATCAACACCAAAAAGCCCAAAGAAAAACTAAAAATTTTCAAGCGTTTTGTTAGCGCGCTGATGCCTCACGAGATGGCCTATTTGACTCAAAAAGCCAATTTTGCCGACACCACCAACCAACTTCTTTTTGAACAAATTAACAAGGCGATAAACCTTCCGGAGCACGCTATGCAGTTTGACGAAACGCTCGATAAGCGGAAGTACAACTATATGAAAAACTGGGTCAACAAGCAGTTGGCCGACATTGATGCAGACCAGCAATTTAAATGGATGCATCACCTGGATGAGCAAATTATGACCGACCAGATCAGTCAGGAAGAAGAGTTGAAACTGATTGGCCGCATTAAAAAATATACGCAGCCCGACTACTATTTTATCCGTTTCTATGAATTGGCACAAAACTATCGCAACTACCTGCTAATCAGAATGAGAATCAGCTACCTTAGTATTGTTTCTGCCTTTATCGAAGGTCAGCGACATAACTATCAAAAAGCGCTGGAAGTTAATCTACTTTTGCACGATGCTACCAATGATATTGTGAATCAATACATTACCAAAACCAGCGATTCACGACAGTGGGAACAAAAACTAATAAATGTATTTTACGACAGCAGTCTCGACGGACTCAACCGCTATTACGCCATCGTTCGTTTAACCTTTATCTATTACAATTACAAGGAGTTTCACAAGCTTACAAGGATCTATAACGACTTAGATGAGCTAATTATCAGCGGCCAAATATACAGCAAACGAATCTTGGTGAATTATTATGCCAATCGGCTGTTGCTTCATTCGCGCTACAACGAGTTGGACAAAGCAGCTTATTATGGTTATTTATCAATAAAAGTGCATAGTTCTGATTATCTTTTTTACGTGAATAACCTATGTGGCATTTTATTACGTCGCGATAAAGTCATTGAAGCACTGTTACTTATGGAGGATAACCTATCAGAGTTTAAGCAAAATATTAGTCCGCACACGCGTATTGGTTTTGCCTCGTATTATATAAAAAGCTTGAATCAGAATGGCAAGCACCAAAAAGCTCTACGCTTTGGACAACATTTTATGGATCAGCATATTAAAGATATTATCAATTACCGCTGGCGTTTGTTTTTTATGGCACATTTTGAAACTTTACTGGCACTAAAATTTTATGCGCAATTAATAAAAACATATAATAAACAAAAGCTGCAAACCAAGGAGGCTATTTTTATGCAATATCCTGATTCCATGCCAGGAATTGATTGGTATTACCAATTGGCTTTATACAAAGAAGGTAATTTAAGTATAATGCAATTCAAGAGCAAACTTCGGCCGGGCTTTCTGAAGCATCATCTCCCACAATTACATCAACTTACAGGACATTTGAGACCACATATTCCGGAGTTAGCGCGCTTTTTGGATTCACTTATTAAAAGTGACTATTTGCCATAATATTATGGAATTATATCAAAAGAAATCGTAATTTTTTACTATTCGTATAAACTCATCCTGTAATCTTAAAACTATAAATAGTGATAAATATCAATTGTTGATTTAAAGTTCAACATGCTTAATTGATTTACTTTTGTAAAAAGTGAAAAAGAATGTACTTTATACAATCCTACTTTAATGAATTATGGAGTCTGACCTTGGAAATAGCGCCCTATTTGCTCTTTGGTTTTTTGTTCGCGGGCATTTTGCGCGTTTATTTTCCACAGCGTTTGCTAAATAAATACATGGGCAAATCAAGTGTTGGCGCAGCTGTAAACGCCAGTCTTTTGGGCGTTCCTATGCCTTTGTGTTCGTGCGGTGTAATTCCCACCGGAATTTCGCTATTTCGCAATGGCGCCTCACGCGGAAGCACCAGCTCATTTCTTATTTCCACGCCACAAACCGGTGTTGATTCTATATTGGTTACTTATTCTATGCTTGGCCTGCCTTTTGCCATAATCAGGCCTATTGTTGCTTTGATAACGGGCGTTACAGGCGGCGTGTTGACAAATTTATTTGTAAAGGATAAACATAATAAAAAACTCGAAGGAACTGTTTTTTCTGAAGACAATACGACTTCAAAAAGCAATAATAAGTTTATTCAGATGCTGCGTTATGCTTTTGGCACTTTTTTGCAAGACATTATGAAATGGCTGATTATCGGCTTGTTACTTGCTGCTCTTATTGCGGTTTTGATTCCTGATAACTTTTTTGAAGACAGCATTCAGAATGACTTTTTAGGTATGTT
>CAZOEV010000515.1:0-2752 GCA_964578915.1 uncultured Lentimicrobiaceae bacterium | reverse complement strand
ACGGCAAAATGTGCTTATCCAGTGGAATTTTACTCCGCACCACAAAGCCTGAATATTGATCGGCAATTTGCTGGTAAGCGGCCAAATCCGCTTCGGGGAAATAATCGCATTGAAAACCCATCGCCTCTAGGCTGTCCTGCAACACGGGATGAGCGGTATCAATAAAAAGTACTTTTTTTATGTTCGACATGCAGCCGTTTTTTTGATTTCAAAACCTATAAACCCAACATCAATACAACGGTATTATTGAGTTTTATCGCGGCATCATTTACCAGCGAATGGTCTGCAGGAAAAGGCAAAGCTGGCTTTTTTACCAATTCTGCCGTGGCAGCGCTAAACGCTTTTTCATTCCCTGAAGCCCGTGCAAAGTTATAGTTAAAAACAGAAGACACATCAAAAGGAGCAGTATAAACTTCCCGGTTTTCGGGACTAAAAACAAAGCTGACTTGCCCGGTTAATGTAGTCGATTTGCTCAGGCTGTAGTCAGTGATTTGCGCTTCGGCGTTATTATTCTTTTCTACAAACTTGACTTCTTCACGCTTCTCGGGCGAAAAATCAATATCGCTGAGCTGAATAATTAGGCGGTAATCATATTGTTTATCGGCTTGCGGCTGCAAATCGATAGCTGGAAATCCAGCGGGAACACTATCCAAATCAAAAGCCAACACATTCTCAGCAAAGCCATCGGGTAGAATAACGCCACTACTATTTCGAAATCCGATCAATACCCGATTTGCAGATTTCAGTAATGCTTTACGCATGGCGGCATCTAATCCAGGATAACTGCTGTTGAGATTTTTTAGTGCCGCCAAGTTTTCAAAAGCAGCTAAGGCGTCCGTTTTCTGGTCAGACTTCAACAAAACTGAAGCCAGCGAGAAATAATACTGTTCTGCCTTATGTTTTGCGGCTTTCATTTCCTCTTCTACATCCAGCACGCTGATATTCATTTGACTGACAAGGGTTTTGGGTAGTTTTTTTGCCAGATTACTTCTGTTGTTCATCGCTTTATAGCGTTGATACACTTCCGGCCAAATATAAGGTTCTCCACTGGATTTCAATGCGATAATACTTTCATGGTCCTGTTGGTTGGTGGCGTGGTAAGCCGTCGCAAAACTGCTGACAAATTTTGTTGATTCAGAACCGTTTTGTAATTTCTCGTAGCTTTTGACAAGGGCTTCGTCATACCGTTTTTGATCTATAAGCTTTTGTGGAGACGCACAGCCGACAAGCAGCACTATCAAGGCAAAAAAACTGATTTTAGTTTTCATAATACGTATAATTTAAAGCACTTACAACCCATTAATTCTTGCAAAGAATTCGAATAAAAAGGTTGAAGTAGCTATTTTTTTGATACTAAAACAATACAAATTTTGAACCAGTTTTTTAAATTCAGGATTATTATAGTAATTTCGGCACGCCAAATAAAACCAAGACCTTTTTAAAAATGGTCTTATCAAGTTTAAGCTCAACAAGATGTGGACAATACTCACGCGATTTATTCTCAGAAACCGACTTGCTAATTTAATTGCAATCGTTGCCGTTACAATTTTAATGGCCGGTTTAGGCAGCAAGGTTAAAATGTCTTATGAAATGGCGCGTATGCTGCCCGAAAGTGATTCGACCTATATTGCTTACGAAAGTTTCAAAAAGCAATTTGGCGAAGACGGTAGCGTGATGTTTGCTGGAATGCAAGACGAAAAATTGTTTGACCTTGAGCATTTTCAGGCCTGGTACACGCTCACCAATAAAGTGCGGCAGATTGAAGGCGTGGATGAAGCCATTTCGTTAGCACGTATTTTTCAGTTAAAACGCAACGACAGCCTTAAAAAGTTTGATTTTGCACCCGTTTTGGCTCGCATGCCCGAAACACAAGCTGAACTTGACTCCATCAAGCAGGTAATCTACGGACTACCTTTTTATGATGGCCGAGTTTTCAACAGCAAAACCGATGTGAGCATGATGATGATTACGCTGGACAAAGAGGTGCTAAACACCAAAAGCCGCGTAGCGCTGATACATGAAATTGAAACTGAACTCAACAGCTTTTCTGAAGCATACGACATCAAACTCTACTATTCTGGCTTGCCTTATATTAGGACGATAACTTCCGAAATTATCCAAAAAGAGCTGGCGCTTTTCACCTTTTTATCGTTGCTGATTGCAGCCATCTTGCTCTATGTATTTTTCCGCTCGTTCAGGGCGGTGGTTTTTATCATATTTATTGTGTTGATCACAGTAGCCATTATGTTTGGCACGCTGGCACTTTTCGGCTTTAAAATCACTATACTCACAGGTATCTTGTCGCCCTTGCTGATTGTTATTGGCGTAGAGAACTCAATCTTTCTACTCAACAAATACTACAACGAATACCTGATTCACGGCAATAAAATCAAAGCGCTGAGCCGTGTTATCAGGCGTATTGGAGCAGCCAACTTGCTCACCAATGCCACTACTGCCGCAGGTTTTGCTGCTTTTACCATCACAGGCAATTCCTTGTTAGTTGAGTTTGGCATAATTGCTTCGCTCAATATCCTGATTGCTTTTGTTGTGAGCCTATTTTTGATACCTATTATATTCAGCTACCTGCCCAATCCCAAACCACAACACATAAAACATTTTGAAAAAGGCAATGTTAACAAACTGCTTTCCAAAATTGTCAGGGTTGTTTTGAATCGCCGCAGTGTAGTTTATGCAATCACCATCACCGCGGTTGTTGCCGGTATTTTTGGTGTTACCAAGCTTAAAACCACTG
>CAZOEV010000514.1:0-2757 GCA_964578915.1 uncultured Lentimicrobiaceae bacterium | reverse complement strand
TGAGGAAGCCATTGAGCTGTATAAGAAATACAAGCAAAATATCCTCGGTATTATTTCCGATATTTCATATACCCGTGAAGGGATAACCGATCCGCAAGCAGGGATCAGGCTTTGCAAAGTGGTAAAGAAAAACGACAAATTTATGCCCTTGTTATTGCAGTCTTCAGATACTGAAAATGAGGAGATTGCTAAAGAGATAAAAGTTGGATTTATTAATAAAAACTCCAAAACGCTTTCTTTGGAACTGCGCCGCTTTATTAAAAAGTATTTTGCTTTTGGCGATTTTGTTTTTAATGATCCGGATACCCAACAGGAGGTGATGCGGGCCTCGGATTTAAAATCGCTACAGGAAAAGATATTTCAGGTGCCCAACAATTCGCTTCAATACCATATCGAACGCAATCACCTTTCTAAATGGCTTCGAGCCAGGGCTTTGTTTCCGTTGGCAGATTTATTTAAGAAGTTTACACCAGAAGATTTTCTGGATTGTGACGACACCAAACGCTTTGTTTTTGATGCTATTGTGAATTTTAGGCTCAATAAAGCGCGGGGCGTTATTGCTGAGTTTAGTCGAGAAAGCTTTGATGAGTATTTGTCGTTTACTCGCATCGGGCAAGGCTCTATTGGCGGAAAAGCGCGCGGACTGGCGTTTCTTGACTCGCTCATAAAACGCAACAACCTCAACGACAGGTTTGATGGTACAACCATTGGTATTCCAAGAACCGTGGTGCTGTGTACCGATGTTTTTGATGATTTCATGGAGGAAAACAACCTTTATGCTATAGCCCTTTCGGAAGGAGTATCTGATGAAGAAATTCTGCGCCATTTTGTTGAAGCAAGACTGCCGTTTCGCATCCATGAAGACCTTTATACCCTGATTTCGGTAATTCGCAATCCTATCGCAGTACGTTCGTCGAGTTTGCTTGAAGATAGTCATTATCAGCCTTTTGCTGGAATTTATTCTACTTATATGATTCCGGTGGTCGAAAACGATGAGCGCACCATGATTAGGATGCTTGGCAATGCCATCAAAAGTGTGTATGCCTCCGCCTTTTTTGCCGACAGCAAAGCTTATATGACTGCCACCAAAAATATGATCGACGAAGAAAAAATGGCGATCGTAATGCAGGAAGTATGCGGAAAAAGGTATAATAATCATTATTACCCAGCTTGCTCTGGTGTGGCACGTTCTATCAATTTTTATCCTATTCCGCCTGAAAAGCCAGAAGACGGCATTGCCAATATTGCACTTGGCCTTGGCAAAATGATTGTGGATGGTGGTCAAACAATTCGCTTTTCACCAAAGTATCCAAATAAAGTGCTGCAAACCAGTCAGCCTGATTTGGCATTGCGCGAAACGCAAAAGATGTTTTATGCACTCAATTTAGATCCAGAAAGTTTTCAACCTACCACTGATGAAGCGGCAAATCTTTTACAGCTGAAGACCAGTCAAGCTGATGCTGATGGTGTTATGAAACTGGTTTGTTCCACCTATGATTTCGAAAATCACATGCTGCGCGATGGCTATCATGATGGAGGTAAAAAATTGGTGACATTTGCTAATGTGTTAAAATACAATACTTTTCCGCTGGCTGATATATTGCAGGAAGTGTTGCGTGTGGGGCAAAAGGAAATGCGTAAACCTATTGAGATAGAATTTGCGGTGGAGCTTAACAAGCCTAAAGATACTATTAAACTTTTCTATGTACTGCAAATCAGGCCAATAGTTAGCATGAATGAATCCCTTGATATTGATTTGGGTGCTGTGCAGGGAGATGATTGCATCATAACAGCTGATCACACGCTTGGCAACGGCCTCATCAAGGGGTTAAAAGATTTTGTTTATGTTAAACCTAAGGCATTTAATCCAGCCAAAACACGCGAAATTGCTGAGATTGTTGGTAAGCTAAATAACCGTTTTCTGGAAGAAGATAAAAATTACATCCTTGTAGGCCCGGGTCGCTGGGGATCAAGCGATCCTTGGTTGGGAATTCCGATTAAATGGCCTCAAATTTCGGCAGCGCGCGTTATTATTGAGTCAGGGCTGGAGAATTACCGCATTGATCCCAGTCAGGGAACGCACTTTTTTCAAAATCTCACTTCTTTTGGTGTGGGCTATTTCACTATCAATCCATTTATCAAAGAAGGATCTTACGATCTGAATTTTTTGAATGATCAGGAGGTGTTTTATGAGGATGAATTTGTACGTCATATCCGCTTTGAAGAAGATATGGAAGTTATGATTGATGCGCGCAAAAATAGAGGTGTGATCCTTAAGCCAGGACGAAAAGTGCCTTTTCTCAAAAAGAAAATTTAGAATATAACCTGAATTATTTTAGTGATATATTTGGCTAAAATAATTCAGGTTATTAATTTACCACTTATTATAGTGAATCTTTTCGGGCATCCAGGGATTGTTGGCGGCTTTCTTTTCATCGGCATATCCCAGTGCTACCAGTGCAATTGGAACGATGTTTTCAGGAATATTTAGCAGGGCATTGATATCTTTCATCCGCTGTTCGCGCGGATAAACGCCCAACCATACACTGCCTATTTTGAGCGCGGTAGCAGCCAACAGCACATTTTGAGTAGCAGCAGCACAATCTAACGTAAGGTAACTGATATTTGGCTGAAGCAGGCTGTCGCCACATATCAGCAGCGCTGCTGGCGCCTGATTGAGCATTTTTCCATAAGGATGAATTTCGGCAAGTTGATGAAGTTGTTCTCTTTTTGTGATTACAACAAAGTGCCAAGCTT
>CAZOEV010000513.1:0-2762 GCA_964578915.1 uncultured Lentimicrobiaceae bacterium | reverse complement strand
TACCGCCGCTTATTTATAATGAAGACAATTAAGCTTTTATAAATAAGCAGCGATTTAAGACTTCTCCTGTATATCAGTAAGAAAGCAGAACTTATTATGCTTTTTAGGCCATAAGTGCTGGTAATTGTGATTTTATTTTTTCCCAACGGCTTTCATCCATTTTTGCTCCCATTACCTCGATCACATTACCTGCAAGCAAACTGCCAATGCGTCCGGCTTTTTCCATAGATAAGCCGTTTGAAATGCCATATAAGAAACCAGAGGCGTACATATCGCCTGCTCCGGTAGTATCGATAGCTTTGGCTTTGATGGGTTCAACGCGAATGGTTTGTCCGTTGTGCTTGATAAGCGAACCTTCTTTGCCAATTTTTACTACGGCAATTTCGCAACGCTCGGCAATGCTGTCAAGAGCTGCCTCTGGTGCTAGACCTGTGAGTGCTTTGGATTCCTCTTCGTTAGCAAATACAATATCGATTTTACCCTTGAGCAGTTCATTCAAAAAATCGCGTTGCTCTTCTACCACATTAAAGCTAGCCAAGTCGATAGCAACTTTAAGCCCGGCTTTTGAAGCCATTTCGATTGCCCGTTTCAACAAAGCTTTATTTTGCACCAAATAACCTTCAATATAAAAGTAGTCGTAGCCTTCAAAAAGTTGCTCTTCGAGATGGGTGTCGCTAAGTTCAATCGCTGCACCCAGGCAAGTAGCAAAAGTGCGCTCGCCATCTGCTGTTACAAATGCATGGGCAATGCCAGAAGCTGTTTCACTGCTAAAAAGTAATGGATTGATGCCAGCTTTGAGCATATCTTCACGAAAAAAATCAGCCGTTTCGTCTTTGCCAACATGGCCAATAAAAGCCGTTTCGATGCCCAGCCTTGCCAAGCCGTGAATGGTGTTAGCTGCCGAACCTCCTGACGACATCAGCCGTGCTAAAGTTTTGGTGGATGCGTCAACGCTTGCTGAACGCAGGGTATCGACGAGTTGCATGCTGCCTTTGGGCAATTGTAATTGCGCCAAAATAGCTTCATCGTCAATTTTAATCATAATATCGACCAGGGCATTTCCAATGCCTAAGACCTTTTTTGCCATAAATATAAGTTTTTAAAAATGCGTTGCAAAGGTATTAAAACCCACCAATAAATGGTGAGTCAATACCTGAAGCCTTTTGAGTTTAAGATGCGATAAGCAAATTAGCGCACAGAAAATTAGCGGATAATCAATGATTTTGTAACCACCGCTTTATTGGTAAAAACCTTCAAAATAAAGTAGCCTTTTAGGCTTTGATCAACCACAAAACTGCATGGGTTTCCGTCGCATACTCCTAAACGCAAAGCGCTTGTAACTTCCCTTCCTCGTAAATCATACAGCTCAATATCTTCTACTTGGATATCATCAGCCATCAAAAGGCGGAAATCGCCGGTTCCAGGATTAGGCGCTATACGTACTAAATTATCTGCTTTATTTTCTTCTATGCCAATAAAGCAGTTTTCCAAAATTGTGAGTCTCATTTTTCCGGATGCAGTGCAGCCGTCCAGAACACCCACAACAGAAATTTCGCGTGTGGTACCCGACTGGTAATCAGTTCCCTGAATAATCAACTGCTGATCTGTAGCTCCAGTATTCCAAAAATACTGACTAAAACCTTCACCGGCATCTAGTACCAAGGTTTCATTAGGACAAATTGCCGTATCTGCACCTAATTCAATACTGGTTAATCCGCCAAAAACACGGGTTGTGTGCACCGCACTATCTGTGCATTCATAAGCATTGCTATAGTGATAAACAATTTGATGCACGCCATCGCCAGCCAACTCGGGGTTAAACACACCAGCAACCATACCTGGTCCAGTAAAAAAGCCCCCTGCGGGTAAACCAATAAGCGTGGAAGCTTCGTCGCTTTGACAATAAACAGGTAACAAACCGCTAAAACTTACCTCAGCCGAAGGAAAAACATTAATAGTTATCGCTGCTGTATCGCTGCAACCAAATTGATTTGTTCCTACAGCATCAAAAGCTATAGTATCGTTTGGAGCCACCATAATCTGGCTGCCAGTTTCACCAGTGTTCCAAAGGTAAGTATCTGCGCCTGTTGCATTTAAAATCACCTCGAAGCCAGCGCAGATATCATTGGCAGAAGCATTTATTAAAACTGTCGGTGATTCTCTTATCAACACCTCAACGCTATCCATAGCGCTACAGAAAAGTGGTGATTCATTACTTACAATGGCGCGATAAAATCCACTTTGCTCAGGCTGAACTTCAATTGCATAGGTGCTGGCAACAAACCCATTTTGATTATACCATTCGCAGCTGATTCCGCCTGTAGCTTCCAGCATAATCGTTTCACCGAAACAGGCATCAACATCCGCACTCACTGTAATTTCTGGAGTCTCATAAACATTAAAATACAGGCTATCCATATCCTTGCAGCCTTGTGCTGAGAATATCTCTGCTTTAATCCATCCAGATTCTTGCAACAAAAACGCTCTGCTGAGGATATTTTCACCGCTAAAAAATACGGTATCTGACTCATTCCAGACAACTTTCTGAGGCATAATTTGATTGGCACTCGACACATTGAGTAGGAGTGTTTCGCCTTCACAAATATCAAAAGCTCCATTAGCAATTTGCAAAAGTATTTCAGGATGACTGTAAACTGCAACAATAGCCGTGTCGCGGCTTGTGCAGCCAAAGCCATTGTATGCTTCAGCCCATAAATAATAAGTGGTATCAGCGGTTGTGGGCGTAAAGTCAAAATTTTGTT
>CAZOEV010000512.1:0-2773 GCA_964578915.1 uncultured Lentimicrobiaceae bacterium | reverse complement strand
CTCGATTTTTATTCGTCTGTGGGTAAACGAATGTTTTCATGGGAATTTGAATCTTTCAGCTTTTTCTTTCTAAACCTACATCGCTGGTCCGCCTTCTTCATAATAAATAACGGGACGCAGCAGCTTATCAAAAGTAAAATATTGCAGCAATACCAAATCTTTGCCATTGTTGAGCAGGCCATACATGCGGTCGTTGTCTATCTCCGCATCTGCCTCGGAAATGCCTTTGTGTTCTACTTGCAATTTCTTATTATAAGTGGTCAACTGCGTGGTTTTTCCACTATGTGTCGTCAGCGTAAAACGATGCAAAAAGGGCGAGTTGATAATTGAATCCTGTCTTGCACGGGGCAAAATATTTGTTAGAATGGCTTCAAAACGCACGTCATCAAATGAAGTCAGGAAATTTAATACCCTTAAGGTGTCGTAGGCTACATCGAAATTATCGGCAGTGCGGGTAAGTTTGTAGCTGTGTTTTCCAGTATTTTCAATAAGAAAACTCATTATCGGCTGTTCGTTAAATTCCAACTTAACAGATTTAATATCAGCTAATTTATCATTAAAGATGATATGATCGCGCCAATCATCTTCAATGGGTGTATAGCGCGTCATCACAAAGCCGCGAAAGCCTGGAATATGCATTACAAAGGCCTGATCTGCACCTTCTTTGAGCATATAAGTTCCCATATTGTCTTTGGTAACATCACCCACATAATACACTTTTGTCAGCTTTTCGTGCGGAAAAAGCTTTATCTGGTCGAAAAGGTTGATGCGAAAAACTTGCTGATAAACTTCCACTTTGATGCCCAAACTGGCCATGCGCGCTACCACCTGATCGTGGCTGGCTATTGGCACCGGACTGCGCACCCTGAGTTTATACATCGTTTCGAGCAGTTGATCTACTTTGCCTTGCTGTGCTTTGTGTTCGCCATTAAGCAGCCATTGATTTCCTTTGCGCTCAATCAGCACTTCATTGGTGTCCATATTTGCTATAAAAACACGGCTTACTGAACTGGTATCTCTTACAGCAAAATCAGCCGATTCGCCTTCAAGCGTAGTGAGATAGCTGTTGTTCCAAAATAAAACTGCGGCAAGCAGTGCAACAAGAATTAGGATTAAATAAACGAGATTTGTTTTATTCATAAATGAAATAATTTTAAGCTTTATCGGGTATAACGTTTTTTGCGTATCCAAGCCAAAAACAGGCCAAAAAGTATTACTAATACTATGGGCAACAGGGTGTTAATCAATTGCCATTGTAAACGGCTTTGCTGCACTTTTGTGCCATCGAGTTGGCGCAGCTTAATCTCCCGCGATCGGATGCTGATCAGGCCGTCTCCTTCTATTAAATAGCTGAGCGCATTAAGCAGAAAGTCTTTGTTGCCAAAGGTTTGGCGGGTATATTGGTCGTATCCAAGTGGCAACGGATAGCCATTTTGCATATTAAATTGATTGCGTGCTATATCGCCATCGGCTACGACAATCATGGCGGTGTGACTGCTTTCCTCCAGAAAAGAAATCTCGCCGCTGGCTGTGATTTCAGGAGGCATTCGATTGGCAAAAAGCGATGGAAAACGGCCTTCGAGCAACCAAGCCACATCTTGTCCGCTGCGGCTATACATCCGCTGGTCGGGTTCGGCTTGCAACATACTTAATGATATAAGTGCCGGCGTTGCCGCGATACGCGTATAGCCAGAAGTTTTTAGAAGTGGTGTTTTTTTAATGCCTTCGCGGATTACGGTGTCAGTTCCGCTCACAAATTGGCCTTTAACCGCATTGATGTTTTTCACCAAAGGATGGTTGGAAGCCTGTCCCAAAAGTGGGAAATAAAACCACCTAAAAAATTCAATTTGTGGTCTGCCGCCTGCCTCGCCAGTGCGAACGCCCAATGCTGCAGCATTCAGGTCTAACAGCAATGTTTTATTGAGTTTTAGGCCGTATTTAAACAGCATATCATCCAGTTTTAAATCAAGGTCCACGCCTACTGTTGATTCTGAAGTTTGCAGGCTGTCCATGCTGGCATTCACCGGATCAACAAGCCACAGCACCTTGCCGCCGTGCATAATATATTGATCAATGATAAATTTGTCTTTTTCGTCGAAAGCTTGCGTAGGTTTGGCGATAACGATCGCGTCATAGTTCGTCTGCACGTTTACGTGTCCGCTTTTGTCGGGCTCGGAGCGGCGGGTTAGCGCATTCAGGCGGCCATTGAGCGGAATGCGATCTACACGGTAGCTTTGAAGTAGCGTTTGGGTGAGGTCGTGTACTTCGTCATCATCCAGCTCGCCGTGGCCTTCAATAAAAGCAATGGCTGGCTGTTGCAGGCGCGTTACCTTATTAATAATGTCGGCCAACTTAAATTCCAGATTCTGAGTAGAAGCATTCAATGCCATTTCCGAAGTCATATTGATCTGGTTTTCAAGCAGGTCAACGGCCAATTCTTTATCGCGGTGATTAACCAACGCACCTGGAAAAATCACCTGTTGTTTCATGCCTTCATTGGTTTGCACCGTCAAATCCGTTGGATTTAATCCGCTTTCTACCAACAATTGATAGGTAGCATTTCGGGTTTGGGCATCTGCACTTTCCGAAGGATTCACGAATTCATACTCAATAAATTTGCTGTTGGCACGAAATTCGTCCAGCATTTCGCGGGTTTCGCGACGCAGCTTTTTAAATCCTGCCGGAAAATCGCCTTCCAAATAAACCCTGAAATAGACATAATCATCTAATGAAGTCAGGATATTTTTGGTGGCATCAGAAAGTGTATAACGCT
>CAZOEV010000511.1:0-2781 GCA_964578915.1 uncultured Lentimicrobiaceae bacterium | reverse complement strand
GATTTAAAGAACTATATGATTTTCCTGACAATGCTAAGAAGTTAAATGACCTCAGCCTTGATATGTCCGTTAAATCGGGTCTTTTAGAATTTTTCGGCTCCAAGAACAAGATTACCATAAGAAACAGGAACCTCGTAATGAAATCCGGTAATTACATCCTTACATCCGACTTAATGCTTGATGCTTTTTTGTGGGGCATTCGTGTGAAATCAATCCAATATCACGTTACCGAAAAGTTGAGTGCTAAACGATGGTTGGCAGAACAAAAATTTAAAAACGAAGATGACAGTTACTTTTTAATCCACTACAATGACGGTACCGATAATTCAAAATTCTTCAATTAGAAGAACAAGGCAAAAGAATTGACATGAATACAACAAATAACATAAAACCAACCTTAATCTTAATAACTGCCTGTTTGTTGGTATTAGTCTCCTATTATCTTCAAATACTGATAGGCAATTCATTGTTTTCAAGGTCGGGTTCCATGATGGTTTTAATTACGGTAGTTGCTAAACAAGTGTTGCTGAAAGGAAGAAATGAATATCATCTTAAACAATTAAAAGAACTTGCCCGGAACAAACAGGCAAATCTTGAAAAAATTCACCCAACAAAACATCACCAATATCTCGAAACCTTTGCCAACCTGAATATTCTCATTGGTACGCTGATTTGGGGCTATGGTGATTTATTATTTCACTAAACTAATGTTAAACTGGAGGTTATCATGAAACAAAATATTTCTATTGCTGTTTTTATAAGTTTATTGGTTGTCCTTTACGCCGGAAATATTAATTCTGCCAACTTGCAGGAAAAAGAGCTGAATGAAATTTCAGCTTCACAACTTCATCAAATGATGGAAGAAAAGGATTTTATCCTTGTGAATGTGCATATCCCGTACGCCGGAGAAATTCTTCAAACGGATCTGTTGATCCCGTATAATGAAATTATGGGGCATTTAAATGAGCTCCCATCAAAAGATAAAAAAATTGTGTTGTACTGCCGAAGCGACCGTATGAGTATGATTGCAGCAAAAGAGCTTGCTAATGCAGGATATTCAAATCTATATAATTTGAAAGGCGGAATGAATGCATGGGAAGTAGCGGGGTATCAATTAATAGATAATCAACCTACAAAAGAATAAACATGAAAATTAAATTTACTTTTTTTTTAACATTGTTGATGTTGGTAGGGTTTATTACACAAGCCCAAACCGACACCACAACTTACCACCTGACTTTAAAACAGGAAACGGTAAACAAAGCCGGCAAAGACATTGTCGGCATGACCATTAACGGGCAAATTCCCGGCCCAACCCTGCGTTTTACCGAGGGCGATTATGCCGTGATTTACGTGAAAAATGAAATGGATGTGGAAACCTCCGTGCACTGGCATGGCATATTGCTGCCCAATTTTTTCGATGGCGTGCCCTATTTAAACACGCCACCAATTATGCCGGGCGAAACTCAAAAATACGAATACCCTATTAAACAATCAGGCACATACTGGTACCATTCCCATACCATGCTTCAGGAGCAAAGCGGAGTTTATGGTTCTTTGGTCATCGAGCCCCGCGAAAAAACACTTGAATATGATAAAGACCTGGTTTTGGTGCTTTCAGATTGGACCAATGAAAAACCAAAAAATGTGTTGCGTTTTCTGAAACGCGGCACCGAGTGGTACACCATCAAAAAAGGAACGGCAACTCCACTGAATCAGGTTATTGCCAGGGGCGCATTGGGCGCACAGCTCAACTTTTGGAAGCAACGTATGGAAGGTGCCGATATTGCCGATATTTACTACGAGGCATTTTTAATAAACGGTGAACAAACCCGCGAATACCCCGATTTTGAGCCGGGCGAAACCGTGAGGTTGCGCATTGTGAACGCTGCCGCATCTACTTCTTTCTGGTTGACAATTGGCGGAGGCAACCCAACGCTGGTTTCGGCTGACGGCTTGAGGGTTGAACCCTACCAAACCAACAAATTGTTTATCGCCGTTGCCGAAACCTACGATTTCCTGGTAACGATTCCACAGGACGGCAAAATTGAATTCCGGGCAAGCGGACAGGACGGCTCGGGCAAAACTTCTGCATTTATTGGCAAGGGCCAACCAATCCCGGCATTGGACATTCCCAAACCCGATAAAATAAAAATGATGCAGCAAATGGCCAAAATGGATATGCGTATGGGTGCACCAGCCATAAAATTCAGGCCAAAACAGGACGACCCGCAACAATTGCGCAAAAATTGGGGAATGAAAATGCCCGAAATGGATGGCATGCAAGAGATGAAGATGGACAATGACACGGCGCAAAAAGACCATCAAATGGATGCCGGCGGCGGGAATATGGATATGGCTGGTGAAGGGATGTTTAACGCATACCAGTATGATTTTTTGAAATCGACCGAAAAAACCAACTTCCCAAAAGATGTGCCAGTACAAGAAATTTTACTCAACCTCACAGGTAATATGCAGCGGTATATATGGAGCATGAACGGAATCCCGCTTTCCGAAACCGATAAAATAAAAATCAATAAAGATGAAGTCACCCGTATCACCTTCAACAACCTCACGATGATGCACCACCCCATGCACCTGCACGGCCACTTTTTCAGGGTCATCAACGAAAACGGGGAATATTCGCCCTTAAAACACACGGTTAATGTGCCACCCATGCAACAAATAACAGTTGAGTTTTATGGAGATGAATATGGCGACTGGTTTTTCCACTGCCACATCCTTTATCACTTAGTAGGAGGCATGGCCCGAATATTCAGC
>CAZOEV010000510.1:0-2785 GCA_964578915.1 uncultured Lentimicrobiaceae bacterium | reverse complement strand
TGCTTGTTGGCATTTTCTTTGTTGACGCTTACAGTTTTGTAACTAAGTGTATTCATTTGACTTTTAATGTTTTCATGTGTCTTTACAGCACCTGCTTCTCCCAAAACGGGGTGCAAAAATAGAAACTTATTTTTGTTTGGCCAAATTTATCCACATTAATTTGTTGATAGTTTTATGTTTAGCAGTGCTAAACCCTATCTAATGCAGACAGTTTTAGGATTTGCAAAAGTAAACAATCTTTCGTAGCGCAGGCTGATTGTCTAAATAATCTCTTTAATTGTTTAAAATTCTGCTTATGCCTCTTCTTTAAAATTGCTGTATTTTTGTTGAAAATTTTAATTTATGTCGGTAATCGTAACTGATGTTTCCAAGCAGTATGGCAAGCAAATGGCGCTTGATAGGGTAAGTTTGACTATTAATAAGGGTGAAGTGGTTGGTTTGCTGGGGCCAAATGGTGCCGGAAAATCTACCCTGATGAAAATACTGAGCTGTTTTATTCCTCCTACAGCTGGAAAAGCCTCAGTAAATGGCTTTGACGTGATAGAACAATCAATGGAAGTGCGCAAATTAGTAGGCTATCTGCCCGAGAATAATCCTTTGTACACAGATATGTATGTGGCAGAATACTTGCGGTTTATTGCTGGAATTCATAAGCTTGGAAAAGCTGCCAGACCGCGCATTGATGAATTGATACAACAAACGGGATTAATTTTAGAAGTAAATAAAAAGATTGGTGCCTTATCCAAAGGTTATCGTCAGCGTGTTGGGCTTGCGCAAGCAATGATGCATAATCCCGAAGTTTTAATTCTTGATGAACCTACCAGCGGCCTGGATCCTAATCAGTTGGTTGATATTCGTTCGCTGATTAAGTCGTTGGGAAAAGAAAAAACAGTGATTCTGTCAACGCATATCATGCAGGAAGTGGAAGCCATTTGTGATCGTGCCATCATTATTAATAAGGGAAAGCTGGTGGCCGATGATAGCACTCAAAACTTGAAGAAGAAACCTAAAAGCAATGTGCTGATGGTGCGTTTTGAGGAAAAAGTTCTTGACAGTCAACTCAAAAAGATCAAGGGCGTGAAGAGTTTGAAAGAAATCAGTGAGAATCATTGGCTGATTGAATACAACGATAAAGAAAATGTTCGCAAACTATTGATGCAATGGGCAATGGAAAATGATATCAATATCCAATCCATGCAGCAGGAGGCTTTGAGTATGGAAGAGGCTTTTCAGGTGTTTACAAAAGCCTAAAATCAGCTACACCTATTAATATGGTATTTTTTTGAGGATTTTATGTTCTTTTTGAAAATGCATGATGCTCGTCGTTTGCTCTGCAAGACTTAAAAAAGGGAATTTTTTTTTCTTCTTTAAAAAAATAGTTAATTTTGCAGCGCAAATCAGAATGATTTGTCTGCGCTGTTGTGGAAAGATTTGATTGATTGCAACCACAGAAAAAAATGCTAAAGCAACTTTTAGCCTGCCAATCACTTTTCCACACGTGTAGTTACATTATTTTAAAATTTACGAATAATGGGATACTTATTCACCTCTGAATCTGTTTCCGAAGGCCACCCGGATAAAGTTTCTGATCAAATTTCTGATGCTATATTGGACGAAATCCTGCGTTACGATGCCGACTCAAAAGTGGCTTGCGAAACCATGGTTACTACAGGTTTGGTTGTTGTGGCCGGCGAAGTAAAAACAAATGCCTACGTTGATGTGCAACATACGGTGCGTCAGGTTATTGATAAAATTGGCTACAATAAAGCCGAATATCAATTTGATTCAAAATCCTGTGGCGTTTTATCCGCCATTCACGAGCAATCCCCAGATATTAACCAAGGCGTGGTTCGCACTAAAGCGGAAGATCAGGGCGCTGGAGATCAGGGAATGATGTTTGGTTTTGCTTGTAAGGAAACTGACGATTATATGCCGCTGACGATTGATTTATCGCATATCTTGCTGCAAGAATTGGCTGCCATACGTCGCGAAGGAAAAAAAATGAAATACCTGCGCCCCGATTCAAAATCTCAGGTCACTGTTGATTATACCAACGATTGGAAACCTTTGCGTATCGATACCATTGTGGTTTCTACACAACATGATGATTTTGACACGGAAAAGGTGATGTTGCAACAAATTGAAGAGGATGTACGCAATATCTTGCTTCCAAGGGTAAAGAAAAAACTTCCTGCACGCGTTAAAAACTTATTTAAAGACGACCTTAAACTTTTTGTAAATCCTACAGGTAAGTTTGTAATCGGTGGGCCGCATGGCGATAGCGGACTAACCGGACGCAAAATTATTGTGGATACTTATGGTGGTCGTGGTGCGCATGGCGGCGGTGCTTTCTCAGGCAAAGATGCTTCTAAAGTAGATCGCTCAGCAGCTTATGCTACGCGTCATATCGCCAAAAACCTTGTTGCTGCTGGCGTTGCCGATGAGGTGCTTGTGCAGGTGGCTTATGCCATCGGCGTTGCTGAACCTGTTGGATTTTATATCACAACCAGAGATACAGTCAAAGTAAAAGACGAAAATGGCGTTAAGCTAACTGACGAACAGATCGCAACAAAAGTGAGGAAACTGTTTGATATGCGGCCTTTTGCCATTGTAAAACGCTTTGGACTTAAGAATCCGGTTTTCAGCGAAACCGCTGCTTATGGCCACTTTGGCAGAGACCAGTTCAGCAAGGAAATTGAGGTGTTTTATAAGGATTCAAAAACCCGCGAAGAAACGATTGACGGAAAAGTACATTACTTTAAAACCGTGGATTTCTTTGCCTGGG
>CAZOEV010000509.1:0-2786 GCA_964578915.1 uncultured Lentimicrobiaceae bacterium | reverse complement strand
GGCTATATGTATCAACTTCAAGGCAATCAAAGAAAAGCTGAGCGCCTATTCGATAAAATTATCAAAGATTTGATTCCTGAGCGCAATAGAATCGCTGTAACAGCAAACGCTTTCCGCTCGCGAAATTTGGATAACTACGCCCTTGAAGCCTACAACTTTGGCAGCGAACAGCCTTCGGTCGATTATCCTTTCTACCTCGAAAAGGCAGGATTATATCAATATCAGGGCGATTACAACCTGGCTTTTGATAACTACCTCTACCAACTCGATTACCAGCCACAGCATATCGACTTGATTAAAAGCCGCTTACAAAGTGTGCTTCGGATGGATATCGACAACAGCATGACCGATTTGTTGCGCGCCAAACTCCTTCAAAAAGCACAGCAAGCGCCCGATAATATGCTTTATGGCGAACTGCTTATTTGGTTTTCGTTACAACAAAAAGATTATGATATCGCACTAATTCAAGCTAAAGCGCTGGATCGAAGACAAGGCGATCGCGAGCTCCAAATTCTTGATCTGGCTGATATTAGCATGTCCAATCAAGCCTATGATATTGCGCTGGATGGCTTTGAATATGTGCGCAGCAAAGGCAAAAATGGCATCTATTATGTGCAGTCGGTTGTCGGACTTTTGCAAGCTAAATACCTGATTGAACAACAAAAAAATACCCGTGACAAAAGCGTTTACAAAGCACTCGCATCCACCATTGAAAACACATTTGAGGAATTGGGATTTAACCCGGAAGTTTATCCATTGGCGCTCACTTTAGCGCGTATTTACACCTACGAACTGGCACAAGCCGATGAGGCAGTAGTGATTCTCGAAAAGGCATTAAAGCTTCCACTAAATCCAGTAGAGACTTCCATGATAAAACTTCAACTCGCTGATATTTACCTTTATAAAGATGAAGTGTGGGAAGCTACTTTACTATATAGTCAGATAGAAAAGCGGCTGGGCGATGAGCCAATCGGACACGAAGCCCGTTACAGAAACGCGCGTTTACGTTATTATATTGGTGAATTTGAATGGGCAAATACACAGCTCAATGTGCTTAAAGCGGCCACTTCAAAACTCATTGCCAATGATGCGATGTCGCTTTCGTTGCTTATCAAAGATATTTTGATGGAAGACACTACAGGCAGCACTTTGAAAGTTTTTGCCCATGCTGATTTAAAAGCATTACAAGGCTTAGACTTGGAAGCGGCTACGGCGCTAGATTCCTTAAATACTGCGGTTTCAAATGCCGTTATTACGCCGCGCATTTTGATGCGTAAGGCAGAACTTGCAATCAAAAAAAATGAATTTTTAACCGCTGACAGCCTTTTTTCGATAATTTATAAAAGCTATCCCGATAGTTATTTAGCCGATGAAGCACTCTACGAAAGCGCTATGCTCAATGCCTTAAGCATTCAAAATGAGGAAGTAGCACGCGAAAAGTTTCAGTTGCTAATTGATACATATCCGGCAAGTGTGTATGTGGCCGAAGCCAGAAGGCGCTATCGAATGCTGAGAGGCGATAATATTTAAACTATGGTACGGCCCAAAAAACATCTCGGACAGCATTTTCTTACAGATGATAATATCGCGCTAAAAATCAGCGAACAGCTTACTGATACTGATAACTTAGTGCTTGAAGTTGGCTCAGGAACCGGCGTACTTACAAAACATCTAATCAAACGCTTTCCGGAAAATCTCAAATTAGTTGAGATAGATAATGAATCGGCTGAGTATTTGCGCGAGCACTTTCCTGCGCTCAAAGAAAAGCTGATTGAAGGCGATTTTCTGAAGCTTGATTTGAATGACTTCGAGGCGAAAGACATCGCCATCATTGGGAATTTCCCATACAATATCAGCAGCCAGATTTTCTTTCAGGTGCTTGATCACCGCAACTTGGTTTCGGAAGTCGTTTGCATGATTCAAAAAGAAGTGGCTGAGCGACTTAGCGCGCCTCCGGGAAGCAAAACTTACGGCATTTTGAGTGTTTTGTTACAAGCGTGGTATTCAATAGACTATCTTTTTACGGTGCACGAACATGTTTTTAATCCGCCACCAAAAGTGAAATCAGCAGTGATAAAACTAAAGCGCAACGAAAAGCAAGTCTTAGGTTGTGATGAAGTTTTATTTAAAAGAGTTGTGAAGCAGTCTTTTAACCAGCGACGCAAAACACTACGCAACTCACTGCGATCAATGCTTACGCCAGAAATTATTACAGATGAGCGTTTTAACCTGCGCCCTGAACGATTAAGTGTAGCCGAATTTGTTGATTTGACTAATATGATTGACCCGAAGAAGCGGGGTAATTAATCCGAAATCCGCAATTTTTGAATTCTTTTTAAGGCCATTTTTACAGTAAATACGGCTGCAAAACCTCCGATGGTGGTTACCGTGGCCAACACCAGCAATACATCTTCAATTTTGAGCTGTACCGGATAGGCATCAATCACAAAAGCACCGGCCTCGCCACCTAATTTCAGCAGGCCAAACTGTTGCTGCAATAGCACTAACAAAACGCCGGCCAGCAAACCAATCATTCCGCCCAAAACCGCTATCATCATGCCTTCCGTTAAAAACAAGCGCGACAGAAAAGCCTTATCAGCACCCAGAAATTTTAGCACCTGAATATCTTTTCGTTTATCAACAATCAGCATACTCAGCGAACCAATAATATTGAAAGTGGCCATCACCAAAATAAAACTCAGGATGATAAAAATAGCCCATTTCTCTGATTTCATAATGCGGTAAATGGTTTCCTGCTGCTCGATTCTGTCTTTTATTGTAAAATC
>CAZOEV010000508.1:0-2790 GCA_964578915.1 uncultured Lentimicrobiaceae bacterium | reverse complement strand
CCCAGCGCAAAATAATATAAGTATCATCTTCCTGTCCCGGTGGCGGTGTTTTCCATTTGATTGTCACATCACCATTATTTTCTACGTTAATCGATTCAATAATAGGATTTTGTTGACCATAGCCAACTGCTCCGACTAATAAAATCAGTGCAGTAATAAATGTGTTAATATGGCTCAAAAAGTTTTTCATTATTGAATTATCATTTCTTTTTGACTTTCATCTCCTACCACTACAGTTCGCATTGTTTTTGGGCCCAAATATTTATTTGCTAAGGCTTTAAGCTCATCAGCTGTAGTTTCTTGAATGCGTTTAAGGCTATCGATATAGAATTGCATCGTTAAGCCGCTATCATAAGCCGAACGAAAACGTTCGGCCTGATTAAATACGCCATCAAGTGCACGTAAATAGCTTCCATTCAAATAGTTTTTCACCAAATCAAGTTCGTCAGCACTAACCGTTTCATTTTGTAAGCGGTTGAGTTCGTAGTGGATTTCTATAAGCGCAGCTTGAGTAACAGCCGCTCCCGTTTGCGTGGAAATCGTAAAAGCAGTGGCATGTCTCATGGGCATCACTTGTGAGTTTATACCGTAGGTATAGCCTTTGTCTTCGCGGATATTGGTCATTAATCGCGAGCCAAAATAGCCGCCCAAAAGGGTGTTAAGCAATAAGAATGGTATATAATCCGCATCATGACGCGACATGAGCGGCTTTCCCATCATAAGCGCTGATTGCAATGCGTTTTTGTGTAATATATGCGTATAACCAGGCTCAAATTTATTTTGTATCGGTAGCATCGTTTTTTCGCCAACACCTTGTCTCCATTGGTTTCCAAGTTCTTTATTTATCAATTGTATATGATTTTCATCTACTGCCCCACTCAAAATCATATACGCATTTTGCGGATGAATATTTTGTTGGTAAAACTCCAACAAATCCTGGTTGTTTAGCAGGTCGAAATCAGCTTCGCATGCCGATTGTCCGTAGGCAGTATCTGCTCCAAAAATCATTTCGTTGAATACCTTACGCGCCTTCTGCTTTGGCTTTTGGCTATTAGTTATAAAAGCTTGTTTCTGGCGGTTGTTTTTTAGTTTAAAATCCCGATTTCTGAAGCTGGCTTCTGTGAGCATGCTTTTTAGGATGGGAAGCAGCTTGGGTAAATGATTTTTAAGGCAATACAAGCTGATCCATGCCGTGTCTCTTGAGGCCGTTAAATCAAAAAAGGCACCGTAATAATCAGTTTTTGAAGCGATTGCTCCGGCGCTAAAACTGGCTGTTCCTTCCTTGAGCATTTTAATGGTGGTATCGGCTACCAGTTTTTTTGGCTGCCATATACTTCCAGCATCAAACACAATGTCTATTCGAATTGCAGGATGAATTGAACTTTCAAACACAAACAACGGCATGCCATTATCTAGCTTTAATTTGCTTGGCTCATTAAGGCTAAGCGAAACCGATTTTACCAGTGAAGGCGCTTTTCTTCTATCTAAAAATGGGATTTGCATAATCAGTTTTTTTCGGAGAGGTAAAAGAGTGTAGAACAGTTTTCAGGACGAAGAATGGTTTTTGCAAGCTCAAAAATGGCTGCTGGCTTCACAGCTTCGTACTTCTCGGGTATTTTATTGATGATTTCGGGCGTTCCCAAGTGGGCGTAGTAAGCCAGACTCATGGCTTTATTAAGCAAACTTAGCTCGCCAAATATATTGGTAGCGATGGCTTTGTTCTTTACTTTGCGCAGTTCGTGAGCTGTTGGTGGCTTCTGGGTGAGTTTAGCAATTTCTTGCTCAAGTGCTGTATTTGCTTTGTCTATATCGGTGCCGTGTGTTAGTTTTCCGGTTACAATAAGCAATCCGGGATCAATATCGCCAGTTACAAAAGCATTTAATTCCGAGAAAAGCTGCTGCTGACGAACCAGCGATTTGTACAAACGCGCTGATTGCCCTGAACCCAATAAATCTGAAATCAAATCAACGGTATAAAAGTCATTGTCTCCGCGCCCACAAATAGGATAAGCCTTGTAAATAGCTGATTGTGGCACGTCTCGTTTCACACGCAACTCACGCGCCTGGGTTTGTTTTGGTTCTTGCGGAAGCAACCTTTCATGTTTTATCCCGGCGGGAATGGGGGCAAACCATTTCTCAGCCAATTGTTTCACTTCATCGGTTTTCAGATTGCCGGCCACCACTATTATTGCGTTATTGGGATTGTAAAACCTACGGTAAAAATCGCGCACATCTTGCAACTCGGCTTGTTCGATATGACTGATTTCCTTGCCAATTGTATTCCATTGATAAGGATGGGTTTTGTATGCTAAAGGCTTCAGTAGCAACCACACATCGCCGTAGGGCTGGTTGAGGTAGTTTTGCCGGAATTCTTCGGTAACAACCTGTCGCTGAACATCAAGGCTTTTTTCGCTAAAACCCAAATCAAGCATTCGATCCGACTCCAGCCAAAAAGCCGTTTCTAACTGCGAAGCTGGCAAGCTTAAGTAATAATTGGTGATGTCACTATTGGTAAAAGCATTGTTGTCGCCACCCGCCCGCTGCAAAGGCTCGTCGTATTTTGGAATATTCACGGAACCGCCAAACATCAGGTGCTCAAATAAATGTGCAAAGCCGGTTTTATTGGCATCTTCATCGCGTGCGCCCACATTGTAAAGAATATTTACCGCGGCCATAGGCGTAGTTGGGTCGTGAATCACATAAAATGGAAGGCCATTATTTAGCTGAAAATGATCGTAATGAATCATATAGTAGTGTATAGTCTGATATTTTTAACTCACAAAAGTAACG
>CAZOEV010000507.1:0-2796 GCA_964578915.1 uncultured Lentimicrobiaceae bacterium | reverse complement strand
TGGGGTCTTTCGGCATCTTCGCTGTAAAAATCTGTCACATTATAATCGAGAAATTCTTCGGGCAGTCGCTCAAAAAGTGCTGCAACATCAATCTTTCCGGTTACTTGTCCCACATCGGTAAAGCCATTCACGGCGAGGTAAAAATTCTGGTTAAACAGCTTTCGCTGAATAATTTTCCAACGCAGCTCGATATTGGCATAGGCCATTCCATCGCCGACCACACGATTACGCATAATTCCGCGCAGGCTTCGCTGACCACCCAGGCCTTCTGAATAAGCACCCATGAGCCGGTTGGTTACTATCAGCGGCTGTGCATAAAATGGCACGCGACCGCCAATACTAGTTTGCCAACCCAGCCTTCCGGCAAAAACAAGTTTGTTGGGGATCAGACTAAAATACTGCCTGTGCGTAAGGCTGATACGCGAAAATCCTTCTTGTAGATTAGATAATTGCTTCGGCACTACATACAACATTAAAGCTGTCCAGATGCCACGCGTGGGATTGGGTTCAAAGTCGCGCGTATCATAAATTAGGCCGCCTTTCAGTGCAAAAAACCTTCCGCCTGTGGCTTCATTTGCCGGAATAATATTCCATTGCTGATAAAGTTCATACAACCCCGGAACATCCTCAACAGAAGGCAGTTGGTCGGCCTCATCCTTGCCTTTATTGAGCCTGTCGATATCTACTGATCCAACTTTAAAATTGTAAAACTCAAAGCCGGTAGCCCATTTCAAAGGCGAATCAAAAAGCGAACCACTCAAATCAGTGTGAAGCCGTAGCATATCACGTTTGTGTTTATAAAACATGCGTGAGCGGTACTGGTTGTTGCCATCTTCAACCCAGTCAGCATTATAAACCGCTTCGTAGCCATTAAAACCAAAAAAGTCGATGGCTTGCTCGGGCATATAGCTCAAGTCAAAACTCAGGCGAACGCCTTTGATCAATTGGTCGCTGTCGTAAGCAAAACGCAGCAAACCACTGCCTTTGGTGTAGCGTGAAGCTTCAATATAAAAGCTGTGATCGTAGTTGGGATAGCGGCTACCGTCGCCGTAATGAAAAAGATTGACCAAACCGCCATACTGAAAACCTAGGTCAGTATTGAAAGAAACAGCAGGCAAAATTCCGAAGTTCCAGCCGTCTTTTATCAGGGTGTTTTTCTTTATTAAGGTACTATCTTCTTGGGCTTTTAAACCTGCCGAAAACAGCAATAGCAGCAAAACAAGACTTTTTATAGGAATGCGCATCGGTGAAATTTGTCGTTAAAAATACAATTTTTCTTCCATGGCCAGGCGCGTTTTATTGAAATTCTGCCAAACGCGCTTTTGCTGCAATGCTATCTTTTTCAAGCTGAAGGCGCAGCGCTTCCAGGTTTTCAAATTTGTGCTCATCGCGTATGCGGTCGATAAAGCTGATGATGATTTCTTCGTCATAAATCTCTTTATCAAAGTCAAAAATATTGACTTCCACGGTGAGCTCGCTGTCAGAAACCGTTGGCCGAAAACCAATATTTCCCATGCCATCATAAAGCATTCCGGCATACTCAACCTGACAGGCGTACACGCCGCCCGCCGTGATGAGCTTGTATTGGTTTGGCGTTTCGATATTGGCTGTTGGAAAACCAATTTTGCGCCCAATTTGATTGCCGTGTACCACTTTTCCGCTTATTGCATAATAGTATCCCAAGAGCTGATTAGCTTTGGCTACATTACCCATTTCCAATGCTTTACGTATTTTTGTTGAGCTCACTGCGATATTTTCCACATCCTTCGCAGCAATGCGTTCTACCTTAAACTGGAATTTTTGCCCGAGGTCGTACAGTAGTTTAAAATCGCCAATGCGGTTTTTGCCAAAGTGATGATCGTAACCCACAACCAATTTATAAGGCTTGATGGGTTCTACAATAATATCCCTGATAAAAGCCTCGGAGCTGATGCGAGAAAAGGCTTTGGTAAACTCAATAATAATCAGGTTATCGATGCCAAGGGACTCAAGACGTTCAATTTTTCGCTTTTGTGTGCTGATAAATTTCAGGTTTGAGCTGTCAATATGTAGCACCAGCCGCGGATGAGGGTAAAAGGTAATGACTACCGTTTCGCCATTGACTTCGCGTGCATTAGCAATCATTTTATTCAAAATGGCCTGATGCCCCAAATGCACGCCGTCAAATGTTCCAATGGTTACAATGGCATTATTTACCGGCACAAAATCTTTTATATCGTGGTATATTTTCACAATCTAAACAAGCTTGTTATCAATAAGATATTTTGCAATTTGAACCGCATTGGTTGCTGCGCCTTTGCGCAGATTGTCCGACACGATCCACAAATTTAAACCAAAAGCAATACTGTTGTCGCGCCGTATTCTTCCCACAAAAACAGCGTCTTTGTCGGCAGCAAAAAGCGGCATAGGATAAATACTTTGTTTTGGATCGTCCTGCACTACAATTCCGGGCGCTTGCTCCAGCAGTTGGCGCACATTTTCCAAACTGAAATCTTGCTCAAACTCAATATTTACTGCCATGGAGTGGCCGCCCGAAACCGGAACACGCACCACCGTTGAAGTGATGGCTATTTTTGGTGCATCCAAAATTTTTCGGGTCTCAAAAAGCAGCTTTTCTTCTTCGGCAGTATCGCCATCGGCATTGAAATCACCGCCTTGAGGAATCACGTTCTTGTATATAGGATGTGGATAAGCTGGGTTGATTACTGCTTTCTTATTCTGCTCGTCTTCAAGTTGCTGCAAACCTTTCATGCCACTGCCACTCACCGATTGGTAGGTGGAAATCACCAAGCGCTT
>CAZOEV010000506.1:0-2802 GCA_964578915.1 uncultured Lentimicrobiaceae bacterium | reverse complement strand
AAGCTGGCCAGCCTCGGCGGCAAGCGATACGGTGAGGTCGTTACCGATTACTTTAAAAGCAATTTGATTGACAACTTCCGGAATCACCGGATTTACCTTGCCGGGCATTATTGTTGAGCCGGGCTGCATAGGAGGCAGATTGATCTCGTTGAGGCCGGCGCGCGGACCCGACGACATCAGACGCAGGTCGTTAGAGGTTTTTGACAGCTTGACAGCCAGACGTTTCAAACTTGATGAATAGGTAATAAAATCGCCGGTATCTTGCGTGGCTTCTACTAAATTGCGTGCCAGTTTGATGTCCATCCCAGTGACGAGGCGCAGGTGTGGAATCACTTTTTCGCTGTATTTTGGGTCGGCATTTATGCCAGTGCCGATAGCTGTTCCGCCCATATTTACTTCCAAAAACAAGGCGGCAGAGCGATTTAGTTGCTGCACTTCCTCTTCCATTGTTACTGCAAAAGCCTCAAAAGTTTGCCCCAACGTCATAGGCACAGCATCCTGTAACTGGGTGCGTCCCATTTTGATAACTTTGGCAAATTCACGTCCTTTTTGATGTAGCACAGTTATCATTTGTTGCAGCACATCCACGAGTTTTTCATTGGCTTTTATCAAAGCAATTTTAATGGATGTTGGATAGGCATCGTTGGTGCTCTGCGAAAGGTTGACATGGTTATTAGGGTGGCAAAACTCATATTGGCCACGTTCCTTGCCCATAATTTCGAGGGCACGGTTGGCAATAACTTCGTTGGCGTTCATATTGGTAGAAGTGCCGGCACCGCCTTGAATCATATCTACCACAAATTGGGATAAAAAGCGGTTGTTGATAATTTCCTGGCAAGCCTGAATAATGGCGTTGGCAACCTCATCTGACAATAAACTGAGTTCGCGATTGGCTTTGGCTGCGGCCATTTTTACCATGGCCAATGATTTCACCAAATCAGGAAAAAAGCTCAACGTGATGCCGCTGATATTGAAGTTTTCGAGTGCGCGCAGGGTTTGTACGCCGTAATAGTACTCATAAGGCACCTCGCGGTCGCCCAGCAAGTCATGTTCTGTTCTGGTTTTGCCCGATTCGTATTGGGTGGTGATATTGAAAGCTTTGCTGTTGGCATAGCGCATACGGCGCGAAACTACCCGCGTGATGTTCGATAAAATCACCATGGCGATGGAACCCGAACTTTTAAAAACATCTTTTGAAAGTGTGAGCACAAGGCTTTCCTCAATAGCGCGCGCCGAAGTGGAATGCGGAGAATCTTCCATCAGCGAGCCTTCGCCTAAAAAGTCGTGATGACCAAAATAGGTGATGATCTGGTCTTCGCCAAAAGCTGTGGTTTTATATAATTCTATCTTGCCGCTCACAATCAAAAAAATCAATTCGCGGGCAGTATTTTGCTCAAATAATATTTCGTTAGGCTTAATTTGTTCCTCAATTGTTTTTTCAGCGATATACTCCAGCTCATCTGCACTCAATCCTTTAAACAACTCAATGTGTTTTATCAACAATACCTTGTCATTCAGATTCATAGCAATATTTTTTAATTTGTTAATAATTTAACAAATGTACTATAAATAGCTGAAAACAATCCAACTGTATGTAAAAGATATTTAGCTCAAGCTTAAAAAATTGGCAGCTTCCGCCGATGAAAATTTGCTGTTAATTATTTATCAATACATTTGCAGTCACATAATAAATATTCATTAAGTATGAAGCAAATTCCAATGGTTGACCTTGCTGGTCAATATCAAAAAATTAAACCTGAAGTTGATGCTGCAATAGCTGAAATTTTAACCAATACGAGTTTTATTAATGGACCTGCCGTAAAGCAGTTTCAGCAAAATTTGGAGCAATACCTTGGTATCAAGCATGTGATTCCTTGCGCCAATGGCACGGATGCCCTTCAAGTAGCTATGATGGCCCTTGATTTGAAACCCGGAGACGAAGTAATTACGACTTCCTTTACGTTTATTGCTACAGCAGAAGTTATTGCTTTGCTGCAACTTACACCAGTTTTGGTTGATGTAGATAAAGACACTTTTAATATAGATCCCGAGGCCATTGAGAAAGCCATAACACCAAAAACCAAGGCCATTGTGCCTGTGCATCTTTTTGGTCAATGTGCTGATATGGATGCTATTATGGATATTGCCAAACGTCATAATTTATATGTAATTGAAGACAATGCGCAGGCTATTGGAGCTGATTTTACTTCAGCTGATGGTAGCGTAAAAAAGGCGGGAACTATCGGTCATATTGGCTGTACCTCGTTTTTTCCCAGCAAAAACTTGGGATGCTATGGCGATGGTGGCGCTATTTTTACCGACGATGACGCGCTGGCCCAAAAAATGCGTGTAATAGTAAATCATGGTATGGAAGTACGTTATTATCACGATTCTATTGGTGTAAATTCTCGTTTGGATAGCATTCAGGCTGCGGTTTTGGATATCAAACTCAAGCGATTAGACAAATACGCCGAAGCACGTCGCTATGCGGCAAACTTTTACAATAAAGCGTTTGCCGCTTCTGATAAGCTGAAAACACCAGTTACATCGCCTTTCACAACACATGTATTTCATCAATATACGCTGGTTACACATTGCGTAAATCGCCAAAAGCTGATGGAACACTTACAAGCTAAAGGTGTATCCTGCGCCATTTATTACCCTGTTCCGCTACACATGCAGAAAGCTTATATTGATTCCCGTTATAATAAAGGTGATTTCCCGGTAACAGAAAGCCTGTCAAAAACAGTAATTTCTTTGCCTATACACACAGAGTTTGACGACGAAAGCCTTGCGTATGTG
>CAZOEV010000505.1:0-2810 GCA_964578915.1 uncultured Lentimicrobiaceae bacterium | reverse complement strand
CAAATACAGTTACCTCCAGTACTGCTAATACTAATGAGATTTTTATTGGAGACAGCACCTCAATTAATTTTTACAAACTTGCCTTCGCCGCGCTGAAACTTGGCAAAGGAAAAACAAAAATTGTTACCGACAACCTGAACTTCCCCTCAGACCTTTATCTGCTCCAAGGCCTGATAAGCGAATCGTTTCCAGAGCATAAGCTCACCCTGATGAAAAGTAAAGATGGGCTTACAATTGATGAAAAAACCCTATCAGAAAGCATCGATAGCCAAACCGCTTTGCTTTCGCTAAGTCATGTTGTGTTTAAAAGTGCGTTTAAATACGCAATGCCAAAAGTAAACGACATCGCCCAGGCCCATGATGTTCCGGTGTTGTGGGATTTGAGCCATGCTGCAGGCGCTGTGCCACTTCAGCTCAACCGCGATAAGGCGCATCTTGCTGTGGGTTGCACCTATAAATACCTGAACGGAGGCCCGGGCTCTCCTGCCTTTTTGTATGTAAGTAAAGCCATGCAACAAAAGCTGGTGAATCCTATTTGGGGTTGGATTGGCCATAAACAACCATTCGAGTTTGATGTCAATTACCAAAGTGCTGCAAATACTGCCGGCTATGCTGTTGGAACTCCAAATATATTGTCACTCTCGGCCCTCGAACCGGGGCTCGATCTTATTTCCAGGGCTGGAATAGATAGACTTTATGCTAAAAGCCGCGCCCAGAGTATGTTTTTTCAGGAAATGATACAAGAAATTCTTGTGCCTTTAGGTTTTATTTTTGCTTCACCCACTGATCCCGACCAAAGAGGTTCGCATATCAGTTTGAAGCATCCCGAAGGTTTTAGAATCAGCAAAGCACTGATAAACCCAGTTGAAGGCGCTAGATCTATAATTCCCGATTTTAGACCTCCTGATAACATAAGGTTCGGTATTACACCACTTTATAACTCTTTCACCGACCTTCACGAATGCGTGCTGCGCCTTCAAGAAATTATTCTTAACAAAGAGTATGCGCTTTTTGATGCTGAAAAAGATGCGGTTACATAAAATGCTAACTCAAGAAAAATGTGCGTTCTAATTTTGCACATACCACTCCGCATATTGCTAAAGAGGGCTATTCTCATTCCTGATAGTTTTTAATTGCGCTTCATATTATACCCGCACACATATAAAACATAGTTTATTAACCAAACTATATCTAATTACATATATTTTTATACATTTGCAGTAAATTATATTTAGAAGCATATAATGAAACAATTAGCGGAATTTGTAAAAGAACGCAGGAAGGCGGTCAACCTAACGCAAGAAGAGTTTGCGCAGCGCGCAGGTGTTGCGTTAACGGTAGTGCGCAAAATAGAACAAGGTAAAACCAATCTGAATATGGAGAAAGTAAACTTGATTCTAAGCCTCTTTGGCCATGAATTAGCTCCTGTAAATAGCAAAGAATTGAGCGCATGAGACAAGGAAAAGTATATTATAAAAATTGGCTGGCTGGCATTATTACGGAAACCAATGAGGGTGAATTTGTTTTTCAGTATGACAAGCAATATGTGACAGATCACCCCAATGATTTCATCACATTCACCATGCCGGTTGTAAATAAAGCATATACAGATAAGCGACTCTTTCCATTTTTTGAAGGCTTAATTCCAGAAGGCTGGCTATTAAATATTGCTTCAGAAAACTGGAAAATCAATAAAAATGATAAGATGGGATTATTGTTGGCATGTTGTCAGAATTGTATCGGTGCCGTAAGTGTTGAACCAATAGTAGAATTCGATGGAGAATAAATGCTTGTATTGTTATGGAAAATTAGACGGGGGCAGTGATTTTCATGAAAAATGCGCTCTAGAATTTTTCGGAACTCGAACACCTCCAGAAATTGATTATTCTCTGAATCAAATGGATGAGCTGGCAAAAAAGGTGGTAGAGCGGCGTGTTGCGATACCAGGCGTTCAAGCAAAACTGTCCATGACATTGATCAAAGCCGAAAAAGAAAAATCAGATTCAAGGCTTACGGTTGTTGGGGCATTAGGCGGACAATATATTTTTAAGCCACCTGCTGAGCGTTTTCCTGAAATGCCAGAAAACGAACATCTTACGATGCGAATGGCTGAAGCTTTCGGAATTCGTGTGGTGCCTTCTTCATTGATCAGGTTAGCTTCTGGAGAATTATCCTACATAACGAAGCGCATTGACAGGACAGAAACAGGAGAGAAGATTCATTTAATTGATATGTTTCAGATCACCGAAGCTTTTGATAAATACAAAAGTTCTATGGAGAAGGTTGGAAAGGCGCTAAACAGCTATTCCACCAATACATTGCTTGATAAAATTTTCTTTTTTGAATTGACGTTATTCTGTTTTCTTACTGGAAATAACGATATGCACTTGAAGAATTTTTCCATGATAGAAAGCCCTTCAGGCTGGATATTGTCGCCAGCCTATGATTTGCTGAATGCCTCAATTCTAAATCCTGACGATGATGAAGCGCTTGCGCTTACTTTGGGTGGTAAGATAAAGAAATTGAAGCGGGAGCATTTTGTCCAGTTTGGTTTCGCACTGGGTTTAACTAAAAAGCAGATCGAAGGAACCTTTAAGCGGCTTGAAAAGTTTACGCCTAAAATGATGGAGTGGATAGACCGATCATTTCTATCTGATTCCATGATAAATGCCTACAAAGAAGTGCTTGAAAAAGGCTTTAAAAAATTGGAGATAAAAAAATAAAGGTTGAGTTAGCTTGGTTTGTATGCCGATAGTTCTTAAATGTTACTCAAAACCCAAAGCTCCACTTCCTCCGCTTCTCACCAATGC
>CAZOEV010000504.1:0-2812 GCA_964578915.1 uncultured Lentimicrobiaceae bacterium | reverse complement strand
GTTTATTGTGCCTTTGATAAGTAGGCAGGCAAGTATTATTACTGATATTGACACCGAAGCTGTAAGTGCCTATTTTGCTGAGCCACTTAATGCTGTTTATAACTTTTTGGTGGAGTACAATGTGCTGCAAGCCGACCAAAGCATAGGCGTATTTATTGAGCAGCAGTTAAACCAAATACTTGATGTAACGCACTTTACCAATTTATTTGGACACCTATTATCCGCCACCTCAACCATCTTTATGGGTCTATTTATTGTACTATTTCTTACATTTTTCTTTTTAAAAGATCCTAATTTATTGCGGTCAATCATTATGGCACTCACACCAGAGCAGTATGTAAAAGACATCCAGTTGATAATGACCGATTCGCGAATTTTACTCACGCGTTATTTCTTAGGTATTATGCTCGAGCTGGCCTCTATGATGACGATAATTTCTCTTACACTCACTTTATTTGGAGTAAAAAATGGTATTATCATTGGCTTTTTGGGTGGACTGATGAATATTATTCCCTATTTGGGGCCAATTATCGGCGCCGCTATTGGTATCACATTAGGTGTAATATCTGTTTTAAGCAGCGGACATTTTGATATGGTTAGCATAACAGTGATCATTATTGCCGTCACGTTCGTTGCAGCCAATGTGTTGGATAACATACTTTTACAGCCTATTATCTATTCTAAGAGTGTAAAAGCACATCCCATTGAAATATTTTTAGTGATAATTATGGCAGGCAAAGTATCAGGCATTTTCGGCATGGTGATCGCGATACCTACTTATACTGTTTTCAGGGTTGTGGCGCGTCAATTTTTAAGTCAGCTTAAGTTCATTCAAGTACTTACAGAAAATATGGTTGTGAAGCACCGTATTGATCACAACGCAAAAAAATCTGAACAATAATGTTGTTTTCGGCGTTTTTTTATTGTATATTTGTAATTCACATTAATAAACTAATTAGAATTAACTTAAAACTTTAAAATTATGAGTAACTCAGGATCGAAAACTATTCTCGCATTTGCAACTGGAATTTTTGTTGGAGCAGCAGTTGGTGCTATTGGAGGCATTTTGCTTGCACCAGACAAAGGATCTGAAACAAGACGCAAGATCACAGCGAAGACTGGTGAGTTAAAAGATGACCTCAGCGATAAGCTGGATCAATTAAAAGACACCATTGAGGAAAAAATTGCTGAGGTAATGCCAAAAGAGAAAAAGACTACTAAATAAAATGTAGCTAATCAAATTTTAAATTTGTATGGACGATTTCACACGACCAATCTCTGCGATAAGCAACGAGTTTAAACGATACATCAATCTGCGCATCAATTCCATGGGCTTGGCCTTGAATAAGAAAATGGCTGATTTCATGTCTCAAATTATCATCATCCTAATTTTAGCAGGCGTATTTTCGATGATAGTATTGATGTTGTCGTTTGCTTTTGTATTTTGGTATGGAAGCAATGTCGGAACGTATTATCACGGCTTTCTTATTGTTTCGCTTGTTTATATGCTTATTGGTCTGGTAATATATTATTTCCGCGAGCCTTTGCTGATGAATCCTTTAATCAAAAAGCTTCATGCAAAGCAATTTGAGTTGACTGATGAACTTGGCGATAAATCGCTTGTTATCAACTCAAAAGAAGATATGGAAAAACACTTAGAAATTATGGAATTGCAAATTGTGCAGAGTGAACTGCTGATGCATAAATATTTGCGAGATATAGGAGAAACTTTGACTCCTTCAAACCTCCTCAATTCCATGATGACTTATGTTCTCACTTCTTCAAACGTAATGATGAGCGGAGCGTTACTCTTGTTAAGGTATCTACGCAAAAGAAAATCTTAGTGCTAAATCAATACTATTTTGAAGACAAAATAGTATTGATTTAACTTTTATTTCATCAGACTGTTAAAATATCTTTTTCCTTTAGATCAGAAAGGTAATCTACCTTTTTGATAAATTCATCTGTTAATTCCTGAATTTTTTCTGTTAGGCGCTTTACATCATCTTCTGAAGCGCCGTCTTTTTCTAATGCTTTCGCTTCTTCATTGGCCTGTCGGCGCACACTGCGGATACTTATTTTAGCATCTTCTGATTCTGCTTTTGCCATCTTCACAAGTCCTTTGCGGCGCTCTTCGGTTAGCGGAGGCACATTGATGCGTATTTGGTCGCCCTCATTGCTAGGGTTAAAGCCAAGATTAGCTGCCATAATTGCTTTTTCTATGGCGCCGATGCTAGATTTATCAAAGGGTTGAACAATAATTTGACGGGCATCAGGCGTATTGATATTAGCGGTTTGCTCAATGGGAACATGGGTTCCATAATATTCTACGATTACGCCACCAAGCATACTTGGACTGGCTTGTCCTGCTCTGATTTTTGAAAATTCTTTTTCAAGATGAATCATAGATTGTTCCATCTGTTCGCGGGCTGTATCCAGCACAAATTCGGCTTCCTCTGTCATAATAAAGGTGTTTTCGTTTACTGAATACAAATTTAAACTAAATTTTGAAATGCCATATACGCTAAGCAACACTTCAATAGATTTTTTCGGTTTAAGCTTTTGAACTGGCCCTATAACGGCTCCACCAATCCCAGCAAATAAGGATGCTGCTGACGCTGATAGCTAAACATATTTACGAGCCGAAACGATGCGCCGCCCTTATTCCATAAATAGGCTTTAGCATTGACTTGTTCTGGTACAATATCAATATTAGAAAATCTAAAGGCCGACATCATTATCAGCTCAGTTTCCGTTTGCCAACTGTTATCAGCTGTTCCAGCTTTCCAGTATAAGAGTGAATCGGTTACTT
>CAZOEV010000503.1:0-2822 GCA_964578915.1 uncultured Lentimicrobiaceae bacterium | reverse complement strand
ACTTTTCTGCGATGGCTTGGTACGTTTATGATGGGAGCAATCCTATTGTTTTCGACTAGTCAATTGATGGCGCAAGATGGAAATCGGAACATTGCTGGTTCTGAGATTACTTCACAAACGCCATTTTACACAGCGGGTGCAACCAATGTTGTGCTTGATTTTACAACTTACGTCGTTTCACCTGATGGCGCTTTTGGCGAATGGGTAGGCGATGTAGAAATGGACTTCCCTGCTGGAGTTACTGTTGTTTCTGCTTCAATTATGGAAGATGCCACTGCTACAGACTGGCTGAACTATAATGGAGAAACAGGCGATGGTGCTTTGGTTTCTTGGACAGCTCCAGCTTATGGTAATTATTTTACAGATGGAGATATTGCTCCATTTACTGTTACTGTGGACATTGATGCTGCTTTTACCGGAAACATGACCATTGGCTGGTCTGTTATCGGCGAAGTATATGGTAGCGCTCCACACACAATTAGTGGAACAGTTACACTTGAAGTGCCTTCACCACGTTTGGAAGTATCACCTATGGTACTTGACCTAGGCGATCGTCCTATCAACTCTTGGACTGAGCCTGCTTACTTCACGTTGACAAACGCTGGTACAGGATCAATTACTGTGAATAACGTAGAATTGGATGCCGCTGACTTCTTTTCAGTTGTTGGTGATTTCCCAATTACATTGGCCGAAGGCGAATCAACAGAAGTTGGTGTTTCTGCCACTGGCGATGCCGCTCCTGGTATGCTTACAGGCGATTTTGTAACCCAATGGGGTGCTAGCCGCGCTGTTGTTGTAACAGAATTTATGGCTACTGCTTATACACCTGTTGAAGGAGATGTTGTCGAAGATCCTTTTATGGCGACACTCCCTGTAAATGAAGTTGGAGTTTCAACAGCATCTTTTGTTGATAACTACAATTTAGCTGGAACTGCTACTGATGGTTTTGACGCTGTGTATTCATTTACATTGGCTACTGACCAGTTAGTTTCAGTTAATTTGACTGGTGCTGACGCAAAAATGGCTGTTTATGCAGCTGGCTTTGCTCCAAATGACGGTCCTCGCGACGGAAATGAAATATATGCTGCTGAAGCTTCAGCTGCAAACCTCGAAATGTTTGCTGGTGATTATTATCTCGTTGTAAGCACAACAGCTGCTTCTTACGATCTTGCTATCACTACAACAGCTATGCCTGCTCCTGATGCAGTAGTTTACACAGCTCCACTTGATGGCGCTGCTGATATTATCAACGGAAGCGATCTGGAATGGACACTTGCTGCAAATACTTTAGAGTATCAGGTAATCCTTGGAACTACTTATCCTCCGGCAACTGTTGTTGTTGATTGGACAAGTGATCTTGCTGAAGCCTATACTTTGATGAATACACAACCTAACTTGCAGTATTTCTGGCAGGTTAACGTACGTAATGGTAATGGCAGCGCAGCTGGTCCTATTTGGGGTTTCACAACTACACTCACTCCTCCTGCTGACTTAATGGGTAATACCGAAGTTTATGAAGGTGAAGACGTAGTTTTAACTTGGAATAGCCCTCTTGACCGTTCATTCCTCGGATACAATGTGTATCGTGATGGCGTTATGCAGAATACGACAATGCTAACAGAAGCTACTTATACTGATGTAGCTCCTGCCTACAATATGGTTCCTGGTTATGATTATACCGTTACCGCTATCTTTGATGAAGGCGAATCAGCCATGTCAGATGCTTTAAATGTTCAGGTAACTGGCGAAGGCACACTCAATGGTAATGTTTCGAGCCTCGTTCCTGTTGCGCCTGTTAGTGGTGCTACAGTTACTATGGTTGGTGTTGATGTATTTGGCGAAGACCAAACTTACAACACAACTACTGATGCTTCTGGAAATTATACTGCTGATGTTACTGCCGGAACTTATGATATCCGCGTTGCTGCTGAGGGTTATATCAATGCTGAAGTAGCTGATGTTGTTCTTGCCTATGATGTAACTGTTACTACTGATTTTGATCTTTTTGAAACCGCTTTCCCTGTTGCAGTTGTTACTGCCAGCGAATTTGGAGAAAATATCCTGATCGAATGGAGCTTTGATGTTCCTGCTTTTGTACCACAGGTTTATCCTTTCGAAACTGCTGGTATGAGCGAAGCTCAGATTAATAAAATGTGGAATGGTTTCCTTGCTGAAAACAATTTCGATGCTACCGCACAGTCAAGCGACCGCGCACTGGTTGAATTCCAGGTATGGCGTGAAAAAGCTTATTTGCCAGGTGCTTTTGAAATGATAGGTACTACTTCACAGATGCAGTTTGTTGACTTTGATTGGAGCGCCCAAGATTGGGGTGTTTACAAATGGTATGTTGTTGCTGTTTATGACCTGAATGAGTCAGATCCAGTAGCTTCTAATGCTGTTGATATGGATATGAATGTTGAGGTTGACGTAACTGTTGCCCTGAACTCAGCAGATAGCCCAGCCGGAACAATGGTTGAGTTTACCAATGTTGACGAATCACCTGAACTGGTTTATGCTACCGTGCTTCCTGCAAGTGGCATGTTTGCTTGGGACGAATTCCGCAGAGGAACTTACGATATTATGGTAAGCTATCCTGGCTATGCTGTTATCAACGAAACTGGTGTTGACATCTTTGATGCTACTTCTTTTGAGTGGTTGCTCGAAGAAATACTAGCTACACCTGCTGAATTGTATGTTACACCTACTGGCTTAGCTATGTGGGAAGGTGGAAGCGGCGAAGTGCCATTTGCTCCTGTAATGGTTGATTTCAATGATGGAATGCTACCTGTAGGCTGGACTGTTGAAAACGGTGCATTGGCCAA
>CAZOEV010000502.1:0-2822 GCA_964578915.1 uncultured Lentimicrobiaceae bacterium | reverse complement strand
CTAAACTGAAATAACTTTGCGGCATATTTCAATAAGGACTAATAATCATCTTCATCTTCTTCATCATAATTGTCGGGGTCGAATTCAAGCAGGTCATCAAAATCTTCAGAAGCTTCTTCAACTTCATCGATAGGATTATAGATAGAGATTTTTCTGTCGCGTTTGCCTGCTATTTTTTTGACAGGTTTTCTAACTAAGTCATCATCTGGCTTCTCAAATATGCGTGACTTTTTCTTCTCCGATTTCATGGTTCTAAATTTTCGTTTTGAATGAATAATGTAAAATATATGCTAAGTGGATTTAATGAATATTTACAAATAGGAATTCCTTAAAGATTATGGAATAAATTCCTGATAAGTGCTGAATGTGTTTTATCATTCTTGCTTTGAGCATCACTTAAAGTAGCTATAAAAGAGTTGTTTAAATTATAAAGTGCAATTTTACTATTTTTCCTTTTTCAAAAACAAGTTTTGAGAAAAAAATATTAAAATTTATCAGTTTTATAGATTAAATTACTATGCGACAATACATTGTAAAAAAAACTATTTAGTATTTTCTTTTACACTTAACTTATTGAAGGTTTCAGTTAGTTTATTGACACTTGCATCTGAAGGTGCTTGAAACACGCGGAGGTCAAATTTAGGAATAACAGCCAAAATATGATCAAAAATATCACTTTGCAGGTCTTCATAAGCCACCCAAGCTTGATTTTTGCTGAATAAATATACCTCAAGTGGAATGCCTAATTCAGTAGATTGTAATTGCCTTACGATTATCGTCATTTCTTGATTTACACGTGGATGATTTTCAAAATAGGCACGCAGATAGGCCCTAAACACACCCAAGTTGGTTTGGCGTCTTCCATTAACAAGATTAGAGGTGTCAATTTTATTACTGGTATTAAATCCCTCTATTTCACTCTCCTTTTTAGTAATATAATTACCAATAAGTTGAAATTTTTTATACTTCTCGAGCATTTCAGCAGTGCAAAAATTTACGCTCCCCATATCAATATTTACATATCGCTTGATGCGTCGTCCACCGGATTCCGACATGCCACGCCAATTGGTAAAATAATCAGAAACCATCGCGTAAGTTGGAATAGTGGTGATGGTTTTGTCCCAGTTTTGAACTTTTACGGTAGTTAATGTGATTTCGAGCACATCGCCATCAGCACCATATTTTGGCATACTGATCCAATCTCCGATACGCACCATATCATTGAGCGTGAGCTGAATGCCGCCGACAAAACCTAAAATAGGATCCCTGAAAACAAGCATCATAACAGCCGATAGTGTTCCTAAACCAATGATCAAATTACCCAAATCCTGACCAATAAGTGTTGCAATTATAAGCAGCCCTGCGATAATGTAAACCACAATTTTAAAAACCTGCGTTAAGCCTTTGATAGGCTTACTTTTCGAGACTTCAAAAGTGTTGTAGAAATCATTGATTGAGGAAATTACAGCATCCAGAATGAATGCAACCACGAAAATAACATATACCTCTATGGTTTCCTGTACAAATTCTGCAATAACGGGGAAACTAGGCAAAGTTTCATCCGCAAATTCATTCAGGATAAATGAAGGTACCAATAAAGAGGCGCGCGCAATTACTTTGTTTTTTATCAGGATGTCGTCAAAATTGGTTTTCGATTGCTTAATAAACTGGTAAATTGTACGTTTTATCACAAACCAGGTCAGGTAATAAAGCACTATGGCTACCACGAAAAGGCTTACAAAAGCTATACTTTCGGCAAAAACATTGGCGTAGTTTTCATTAAAATTAAGAGAGAGTGCAAAGCGTTTAAAGATGTCAATAATCCATTCAAACATTAAATCAGGCATTTAAAAAGGGATTTTAAAGATATTTAATAGCGTCGATATATTTTTCTTGAATAAATAGTAGCTTGCCTTGGCAACTGGCCTCGTCGTATATACGCACAAAATCGCAAACACCTTCTTTATCGTACATGGTTGTTAGCGCAGCATCAAAATTATTGTCTTCCACATTGTGCTTGATGCTATTGGTTATTTTCTCGAAAGAATTCCACCGAATCTGCAGTGGTACATTGATATAATACATTTCTTTCCAATTGCTATCATGCCAAATTCCTTCACTAACTTGCTCAATATTAAAGTATTTTGTGATCTTTATTATGGAAGTATAACTGTTGAGTTGACGTGTTTTAGCGAATGAAATTCCTTGATCTTTAAAGGCCTCAATAAGTTCGCCCACCAAATGATAGGGTAAATATTTTAGGCGGATGGCTCCCGCTGGTTTATTGAGTACGTTGAGTAGTCCTGGCGCACCATCAAAGAAATGCGGGAAATTCTTCTTGATATTTTTTATACTTCGGATAATTTTGTCATCGCTATAAATAAACTTTGTAATAAGGAAAAGCGATTTTGGATCGGTTCTGTCAGGAACAGTGGTGCCGTTGTATCCTGGGAAAGGATAGAGCGATTCAACAATTAGGGCGTTTGTGTTGGTTTCGTGCTCAACGGAAGCCAGATTTTCTTTTTTAGAAATAACACCAATGGAGGATAAAATATGTTTTTCCATAACTTTCAGTATTTGAGGTTGATTAAATTTGAAAGCGAATATACAGAATTCTGTGTTAACTCAACAAATGATTTTTCTTAAGCAGCAAAAATATTTCTCTTCCTGCACGCGGCTTTATCGAATTATAGGCAGTTTCAAAGTGTTCAAAATGAAAAGATTTTCTAAAAAGTTGTTCGTAAATATCAAAGGTAGCGCCAAAAGGTGGTGCTGAATTTTCAAATTTGTGGTTAAATAGCAATCCGCACAATTTGCCGCTG
>CAZOEV010000501.1:0-2828 GCA_964578915.1 uncultured Lentimicrobiaceae bacterium | reverse complement strand
AGTTGCCTGAACACCGGGCAGCAGCTGCAAAGCCTTGATAATGTCCACTTCGCCCATAAATGCTGGAATTTGACGGATATTTTTGATATCGAGGCGTGCCACGCCCATCTGCGCACGGCCAATTTGTTCAGTGAAGGACTCGCCAGTAACTACCACTTCATTAAGGTTCAAATCCTGCGGTATCAATTTGATATTGAGTGTGGTATCGCCTTTAAGCGAAATTTGAAGCTTTTGCGATTCATAACCAACATAAGAATAGGTGAGCTGGTATTTTCCGGCATCAAGTCTGATGGAATAATAACCATAAACATTCGTAGCGCCACCAGCGGAAAGTTCTGTAATATAAATAGTTGCGCCAATCAGCATTTCGCCTGTTGAGGCATCGCTGATATAGCCGCTGAGGTTGAGATAAGGCTTAGCAGATTCGTTTTCGGCCTTTATATAGCCGCTGAATCCAGTGGTGATAATTAGAAAGAAAATTAAAATTGCATTTCGCATTAAGGACGTGCTTGTAGTTTAAAAATAGTGGGATTATAACGTTTAAAAAGGTTTAATGTTGGATGGGGAAGGGGATTAGTTAGGGTAGATTTATTTTGCTGATGAATAGCTTTAAATATTTATCTAATTTTGATTGCTTGAATTTTAGAAGATCACAAAAAAAATCCCATGAAACAACTATTCTTCTGGTTTGGAATGCTGATAATCCTTAATTCATGCGTGGTTCAAGGCCTTACCAACGACTATGGCAAGCTGAACGATTCTGAAAAAGCTTTGATACATGATTTTGAAGGCTTTTCGGCAGCAAAACCCCGTGCCATTTATGAAATCAATGGAAAGGCACTAAGAGAAGAGCTAAAAAATCATCAAAAATCCATTGTATATACACTCTCAAATGGATGTTCTTCAGAATTATGCATGCCTTTGCAGGTTTATGAAAACTTTGCAAAAGAATATGATTACCGTTTATTTATGGTGATGAATGGCTATGCCAATTTGTATAAAACGATGGAACAGCCATTTGGTATTCCGCTCTACGCGATTGATACGGATTTCTACGAAACCAGAATCAGCTACAAATACAGCCGCTACTTTGAAAACGATTTTCAGGGAATAGAAACCAAAGCAAAACAGGGAGAATACGCCGGTAGTTTGTATTTTTTTGAGAGAGATAGTTTGGTGGAAGTGCGGCGGGAATTGCTTGAGTGATTGGGTTAGTGACGATTCAGAGCCAACAGTTAGTCAAGTTTGTTCTAATGTCAAATCTATACTATCGTAATGTAGAACTGGATAGTTGCGTCATTCAGTTACAAATTTGTTTGTTGACAAACTTTCATCTTTGTTGCTAGAAAAATAATAAGTATTTTTGTGAAAAAGTATCAACAATGAATATACAATCTGAAAAATTGAGCTTAATCGAATGGATAACAGAAATTAATGATTTTTCAGTAATTGAAAAGCTTCGATCAATTAAGGAAAGTTATGCAAGAACTAATGATTGGTATGATAAGCTTAATGACGAAGAACTTGCATCTATAAATCGGGGATTGAAGGATATTGAAGAAGGACGCACGAATTCTCACGAAGTAGCCAAACAGATTTATGGAAAATACCTATAAAATCATTTGGACGGATGAAGCTTTGGATAATCTTGCGGATATTATTGAATATCTTGAGCTTCGGTGGACGAAACGAGAAATCAGAAATTTTTCCAGGCTTTTAGACCAACAAGTCAACTTGATTCGATCGAATCCAGAACTTTTCCCGACGAGTGCGACATCAAGTCTGCTTAGGAAGTCTGTTTTAACGAAACAAACAACAATTTATTACAGGGTTGACAACAATGAAATTCAGATTGTGACCTTGTTTGATAATCGCAAAGATCCAAAAAAACTGAAAAGCACATAAATACAGCCGCTACTTTGAAAACGATTTTCAGGGAATAGAAACCAAAGCAAAACAGGGAGAATACGCGGGGAGTTTATACTTTTTTGAAGGGGATAGTTTGGTGGAGGTGATGCGGGAATTGCCTGAAGAATAGGAATAAAGACGATTCAGAGCCAACAGTTAGTCAAGTTCGTTCTACTACAAATTATCAGATTATTGACCTTTAAGTTTTTATGATTACATTTGAGGAGTCAAAAAAAAGCTTTTGGAACTGGAGTACAGTAGAGTTTAAGCAATGCACAGCAATTATTTACAAACGCGATCTCTCCAAAAGTTACATTTATTACTTGAATTTAGTTCCTTTATTAGTGAAGCACTGAATAACCATTAAAACAAAAGTCATGAAACGAAAAACCATTTTAATTTCTTTAATTTTCACTTGTGCTATAAGTTTGCTATATGGCCAAGTGTCCCACACCTCTTCTGATTTGGAGAAAAAAGCCGACAATTTTCAAGCCGTGCTTAATAGCGATTCTATATCATGGAATATGGCAAAAGCAGAAATGGCAACAAATATAATGTTTGATATGTATTGCCTAAGTTATCCCGATTCTGCGTATTCTAATTTATATATCGGTGAATATGATATGACTTATTTTTATGGTGGTAAGTTTCGGGAAGATGTGAATACAGGAAAGCTATGGTATAAAAATCTTTATAATGCCGAACGTTTGCTGGTGGATATGTCTCTTTCCGTGGGAGATACATTTGAGGTTTATATGAATGAATGGAGTACTGTTGAGGCAGTTTACTATCTGGAAGGCAGAAAAATAATTCAATTTGATTGGTACTCAACTATGTGGAAGGAAAACTTGCTTTTTATTGAAGGGGTTGGTCGGAATATTGGGTTATTGTATGGAGACTATTTATTCTATGCTTCTTGT
>CAZOEV010000500.1:0-2829 GCA_964578915.1 uncultured Lentimicrobiaceae bacterium | reverse complement strand
GATATTTAATTTGTCAAGTGCTCGGCGATAATTGTTGGCGTTGCGCTCGTGTTCTCTGTTGGTTTCTGCAAAGGCATGATAGCCCGATAAATCATCCTTGGCACAAAAAAAGTAATAGCGGTGGTCTTCGTAATTCAGCACGGCATCAATGGTTTTTGAGTCAGGAATTGTAATTGGTCCGGGCGGTAAGCCACCATATTTATAGGTGTTATAAGGTGATTCAATTGTTTTGTGCACATCCAACACGCGCCTAATTTCGAAATTTCCGGCAGCAAAAACCAAAGTAGGATCAGCTTGCAAGCGCCAGCCTGATTTTAGCCTGTTGAGATAAACCCCTGCAATGGTGGCTTTTTCGTCTTGTTTGTTGGTTTCTTTATCAATGATAGAAGCCAGGGTGGAAACCTCGTCTGGTGTCAGCTCAATTTTTTTCGCCTTCGCGAGACGCGATTCATTCCAAAATTTTCGGTATTCCTGAAACATGCGCGAAACAAAATCATTGGCATCTGAATTCCAGTAAAATTCGTAAGTGTTTGGAATAAAAAGCGCTGGAATGGTTTGTTTATTAAATCCTAATTGCGAAATATAGGCCGTATCGTGCAGCAACTGAACCAACGTAACAGAGTCGGTTTCTAATTGCTTGCTGATTCTTCCAGCAAGCTGTTCAACGTTTCTAACATTGTTAAAGGTTACATTTACAGGGTTTTGCAAGCCTGCGCGAAGTTGATTGATAAGCTCATTATTATTGATGCCGTCTATAATAAGATAATGGCCTGGTTTTACCAATTCGGGATAGGATTTGTGTTGTGCGAGCCATTCAAAATTTTTGCGGTGAACGATAATTCCCTTATTATAAAGGCTATCCAAAACCATTTCATACGTGGCCTCAGTAGGGATATAAATACTTATTTCGCCTTTTTTAACCCATACGTTTGGGCTAAAAATGATCGTATATAAAAGGTATCCAGCACCGGCTGCAACCAATATAAGTAGCAATAAAAAAGTTAAAACGACTCTTTTCCATTTGCTTTTTCCAGGCTTATTTCGGCCGTATTTTGAATGATAATAGCTCATAGCTTTTGTGTTTTATTAGCCCTATCGGGATTTATTTTTTGATATTCCAGCTGATCGATAAATCCGTTGGAAGTTTTTATCCAGGCTTTTCGTAATCCGCAGTTTTCAAAACCTGAACTTTCAAATAGTTTTATACTGGCTGTATTATTGGCTCCTACAATACAGTGTATTTGATTCAAATTTAAGGTTTTAAAGCAATAATCTTCGGTCAGTTTTATTGCTTCGGCAGCAAAACCTTTGTGGCGGTGTTCGGAAGCAATTACTAGCCCGAGGCCGATGCGCTCATGAAAAGGCTCAAAGTCAAACAAATCAATGCAGCCCACCGTTTTTCCTGTTTTGGATTCATCAATCATCAGCCTGATTTGCTTACTGCTGTAAAGATCCGTATTGTTGAGAATAAATTGTTCTATCTGAAAAAGCGAAAAAGGCATAAGGGTATCGCTAACATGCCAAACGCTTATATCATTTTCCCAACGATAGATCAGCGCCGCATCAGCAGGTTCGGTTGCCCTGAGGCTAATATTTTCGGATTTGATAAACATATTTTTTAGGCCACTAAGTTACTAATTTGAGGTGATATCAGCGTTTTTAATAATTTATGTTCAATGCAGATTAAATATTTTCTTATAATTTTTGGTTTTTTCGTAAAAGAAAGAAAACGCCATTTTTTTTGGCCTTTTCTTTAAAAGACAATCTAGAAAGCAGCAAAAATTTGTTTTTGTTGCAAATCAATACTGCCTTCAAAAACGAGTTGCACCGGACCACGCAGCCAAATATCAGTAAACTTTTGGCCTTTACGCTTAAAATTGACTTCCAAATCTCCGCCTTTGCTGTGGATTCTGGCTGAAGGCATATCGTACCACAAAGCCGCAGCAATGGCGGCAGCTGTAGCTCCCGTTCCGCAGGCCAAGGTTTCGTTTTCAACGCCTTTTTCGTAGGTGCGCAGGAAAATTTCTTCTTTTTGGCGTTCCATAAAGTTTATGTTAAGCCCGTCTTTAGAAATACTTTTGTCATAGCGGATAGGTGCTGCGGTTTTTATGATGTCGAGTGCTGCCAAATTGTCGCAACGTTTTACATAATGTGGCGAGCCGGTATCCACAATAAGTCGTTCCTCATTCAAGTCAAAATCTGTGATGTCGTTCATGCTGATTTTTACATCAAAACTACCTCCATCTCTGAGGATTATCTCTGCCTGATGCAGCCCATCAATGGCTTCAAAATGCATTTTTTTCTTGGCGTTTAATTCCAAATATGCAAAAACAGCTGCTGCTCTTCCTCCGTTTCCACACATGCTGTCGCCAAAGCCGTCGGCATTAAAATAGTCCATTTTAAAATCGACTTTTTCTCCTTTCGATATCAAAATCAAGCCATCGGCACCAATGCCAAAGTTTCTGTGGCAAAGCATTTCTATTAATTTGTTGTTCAGTAGTTTGGCAGGAGCGTGCATGATAATAAAATCGTTGCCGGCGCCATGGAGCTTTTTAAAAGGGAAGTGGTTTGCAGGAAACATCATTTTTTATGCTTTGTTAATTAATCTTAAGTCTGTGTTGCTGGTGCGAAATTTGTTAATAAATCAACGCAAATGTAACAAAACAGGCGCAAAGTATAGCGTTAACATCAATTAACAGCAACAATAAAACTTTGCGCTTCGTATCACGTTTAATTTGCACTCCTTATTAATATGCTTTACTAACATTAAATTATTAGTTATGAAACAGAATAAAAATCAAGTACTGCGAAACCTGGCTTATCTTTTTG
>CAZOEV010000499.1:0-2836 GCA_964578915.1 uncultured Lentimicrobiaceae bacterium | reverse complement strand
TTTATCAATCAAAGCATTCAAAATCAACTTATTCTTGGATTTGCCAGCGCTTAGGCAATTTGCATTATTCTAAAAAGCTAACTAATTAGTGTTTTGAAAAGCAATAATAGTAAGGCTTACGATCAATCTATTTTAGCCTTTGTGTAGCTTTAAGCTTCTCTGTGCAACTTTGTGGAATAGTTATTTCACAAAGATCCGCGAAGAAGTCACTGATATTCAAGAAGTAATGTTGAAATAGATAAAACATTTTTACACTGATTAGTTACCAAAAAAGCAATTTTTTTAAGGGCTAACGTCAACGCCTTTCCAAAAGGCAATATGTCCTTTAATTTTTGAGGCGGCAGGCTTGGGATCGGCATAGTACCAGGCGGCATCTTTATTTTCTTCGCCTTCAACCACCACATCGTAATAACTGGCGGTGCCTTTCCATGGGCAAATGGTTTGTGTGTCGCTTTTGCGCAAATATTTACTATTCACACTTTCGACAGGAAAATAGCTGTTGCCTTCAACAGGGACGGTGTTGTCGCTTGATGCGATTAGTTTTTCGTTCCAGATAGCTTTCATGAATATTTTTTTATTAGTGTTTTTCGAAGATACTTTATTTTTCACAAACAAACCTAATTGCAGAATTGCTTTCAGCTGTTTGAAATATGATTTTATAAGGAGTTATCAGTTGTTTTTGTGTGGAATCGCTTTTGAAACTGTCGCTGCCTGATGCTTACTGCTTTGATGGCATAGCGAATCAGCATCACCAAAGCCATACTTACGGCCAGCAATGCGATACCCAGCAATGTATTCACAAAAATCGCATAACCGGCCACGACCGCCAATAATCCTGAAACAAGGAAAAAGAAAATACCAACATACAAACTCACCATAGCCAGACTGAGCCGTTTGAGCTGCGCAAGTTTTAAAATGATGGTTTGTCCCATCTGATCTTGTTTGTCATCCAATAAATGGTTGATCTCAACATTCAGGCTGATGATCAGATTAGCTGTTGAGATCAGCAGGATACTCACACCTGGCAGAATTGTGATGGGCATATACCATTCCATAGTTTTTTCAATTAAAGATGTTGTAAATGAATAAATAATAGAGAAAATCGGATTGAAAAGCAGTCCGGCTTGCTGAAAAACATAGCCATAAAAAAGCAGGAGCAACCGACTCCTGCAAAGTGAAAGTCAGGGTTTATTAAGGCTTTTTATGAACTTCCTGGCCCAATTTCAAAAAATCTTCCGGACTGCGATAGCCTGCTGTATGCAAGACAGCTTTGCCGGTTCCATCGATGAAAAGTAAGGTAGGATAGCCTTTGATTTGATATTGCCGGGCCAGGAGCAACCCTTCTCCTTTTTCACCATCCAGCTGGACATTGATGAAATTTTGATTGAAGAAATCACCAACATTTTCGTTCGGGAAAGTGTTTTTATCAAGCATCTTACATGGGCCGCACCAGGTGGCATACAAATCCAGGAAGATCAGTTTGTTTTCTGCTTTGGCAAGCTCAAGGGCCTCTTGCCAGTTGCCTTCATGAAACTGTATGCCAGTATCGCTGTGCTTTGTATGATCAGTAGGATTTCCGAAGGAAGTGGCAACTGCTGCCGTGAATAGAAAAAGTGCAGTAATCAGTATTGTTTTCATAGTTTTAAGATTTAGCTGAGTTTATAAAATATTTTGCATGGTTAAATGGAAATGGTAACATGGGGTCGGACTGAAAAAGTGGCTTGCAGAAATTTCCCGCAAGCCACTATTGTTTCTGAGTGAAATTATTTTACCGTATGATCAATTTTTGCGCTTCAACAGCCTTATCATTGAGGCTTAGGCGCAGGAAGTAAATTCCAGGCTTAATATTCGATATGTCAATGTTTTGTGTAATGCTCCCTGATTCCGCTTGTTTTACCAAAGCAGGCAGCACATTTTTGCCAACAAGGTCAAAGATCTGAATGTTCAATTGGGCTTCATTTTCAATATTCATGCTAATGGTAATTTGAGATGTGGCCGGATTAGGATATAACTTGAAATCAATTTCGTTCAGATTTTGGAAATCATTTACACCTGTGATTTGCAGATTATAAGTGGCTTCGGTAGCAAAAACAGGTGCAAGCTGATCCACTTGCTCAGGAAGATAAGGAATACCATCACCATCAGAGTCGTTACCAGTTTCGCCTGTGTCATCAAATTCTGCGAGTTGCATGGCATTGGCTACTTTTTTAAAGAAACGGGTGTAGATTTCTGCGGCTTCAGTGTGTCCTCCAACAAGTGCAGCTTCGCGCAGGCCGCCAGCAATCACGGCAAAATTAAAGGGTGTATAGGTTGCAAGGTCGTTATTTAATTCAGTCTTGAAACCTGCTAAACTGGAAACATAATAATTTGAAATAAGGAAATTATAGGCTTCATTAGCGGCATTCAAATAATCTTCATTTTCGGTGAGTGCGTAAGTAGCATATAAGCCACGTGCGGCTGCTGCCTGTGAAATAGCAGATTTCGCGCTGTTGTCGGATCCTGTGCCTAAAGTGTAGCCATTATAAAAACCACCTGAAGGATCTTTTAATGAATTGATCAAGAATTGGCTTTGGGCATTAATAGCATTCAGTATCATTGGTTCAAGTGGTGTGCCTTCGAATTCTTCTTTCATGAGTGCAAGCACCATGATGATATAACCCGCATTAACGGTGCTGATTGCTGCGCCGGGCTGAGGCATGCCGTTGATAAGTTCTGAGGTGTTCACAAAGGAGCCTGCTGTTTCATTAAAATGCATGGCCATCAAGTTCATAAAAATTACTTTACTGGTTCCCATCACCAAATCGAAAGGGCCGGGCATGCCGGTTTGTGACATGGC
>CAZOEV010000498.1:0-2854 GCA_964578915.1 uncultured Lentimicrobiaceae bacterium | reverse complement strand
AAAGCAGGTGGCCGAAGCTTTGATTTTACATGAAAAACTCACCAAAAAGCAAGCACATGAGCGCGTAATAGAGCTCTTTCATCAGGTGAAATTGCCGCGTCCGGAAGCCATTTATCGTGCCTATCCGCATGAACTTTCCGGCGGACAAAAACAACGCGTGATGATTGCTATGGCCATCAGCTGCAAGCCTGAACTGCTGATTGCCGATGAACCTACAACAGCCCTGGATGTTACGGTGCAAAAAGAGATTCTGTTGTTGCTCAAAGAGTTACAGCAGGAATATACTATGGGAATGATTTTTATTACCCATGATTTGGGCGTAATTGCTGAGCTGGCCGATGAAGTAGCTGTGATGCATCAGGGCAAGATTGTGGAACAGGGACCAGTAAAAACTGTTTTAGAAAATCCACAGCATCCTTATACCAAAGGACTTTTGGCCTGCCGACCTCCTTTAGACTATCGCCTGACACGCCTGCCTGTCGTACGTGAGTTTTTAGACAATAAATGGCCAGGCGGTGTGCAGCAAATTCAGCAGGAGCTGCTTTTGTCGTCCGAAACCCGACGCCAGCGTCATGCACAAATCTATTTGCAGCAGCCTGTGCTAAAAGCGGAGCAGATCAATACCTGGTTTCCGCTGCGTAAAGGTTTTCCTTCACGTGTTTACGATCAAGTTAAAGCGGTTGATGATATAAGTTTTGAGGTTTTTCCGGGGGAAACTCTCGGTTTAGTTGGTGAGTCAGGCTGTGGAAAAACCACGCTTGGCAGAACTTTATTGCGGCTTCAGGAGCCCACTGGCGGACAAATTACGTATAAAGGAATTGCACTCAATAAGTTGAACAGTAAAGCGATGCGTACAATGCGCAAACATATACAGATTATTTTTCAGGATCCGTATTCTTCGCTCAATCCGCGCTTAAGTATTGGCAACGCCATTGCCGAACCGATGAAGGTACACGGTCTGGCGAAAACGGCCAAAGAACGCCACCAGAAAGTAATTGCCTTGCTGGAAGAAGTTGGTTTATCCGCTGAGCATTATAGCCGTTATCCGCATGAGTTTTCCGGTGGCCAACGCCAGCGGATCAGTATTGCACGTGCATTAGCCGTTGAACCAGAGCTGATTATTTGCGACGAATCGGTTTCGGCGCTTGATGTATCGGTGCAGGCGCAAGTGCTTAATTTGCTCAACCGGCTCAAAGCCGACAGAGGACTAACCTATATTTTTATTTCCCACGATTTGAGCGTGGTACGTTTTATGGCCGACCGCATCTTGGTGATGAAAGACGGCCGCCTGGAAGAACTGGCCGAGGCGGATAAGTTGTTTACGCAGCCGGAAAAGGAATATACTAAAACCTTGATTGGAGCTATTCCGGGGCTATAGTTCTAAATGAAACTATAAGAATAAATTTAGCCTTTAAATTCTTCCGCAATTTTATTGTAATTTCGTACTAACTGTTTTGCGCATTTGCAGGACGAAATTGGCAAAAACTTTAAACACAAACCACAATGGCCAAAAAGAAGAAATCAACAGGCACCAAAAGTACTTTTACAAATACAATACTGAGTATTTTTGGAGAACAGCCATTTAAACCATTCAATTACAAACAAATAGCCAAGTTACTTGGCGTAAAAGATAAAACAGGTAAAGACTTTATTGATTCAATTTTACGCGAGCTTTTAGCTGATGGCAAGCTGCGCGAAGAACGGCCTTATCGCTATGTGCTTAGCAAGGAAATGCTGGCCGAAATTGGCGGAAAGAACAAGACAATCATTGGCAAAGTCGATATGAAAAGTACCGGCAAAGCCTATATTATTCCCGAAGATGGCGGCGAAGATATTTTTATCGGGTCAAACAATACCGGACAAGCTTTGCATCAGGATGTGGTGCGGGTAGTCATTTTCCCGCGGCGTAAAAACCGTAAAAATGAAGGCGAGATTGTGGAAGTGCTTTCACGTACCAAAACAGATTATGTTGGTGTGCTTGCACTAAGCCGCGATTTTGGTTTTGTAGTGCCAGACAGCCAGAATATGCCCATGGACATTTTTGTACCCAAATCAGCGCTTAATAATGCAAAAAATGGCGATAAAGTGATCGTCCGCATTGGCGAATGGCCTACGCAATCGAAAAACCCTTTTGGCGAGGTGATTCAAGTGCTGGGAAGGCCCGGTGAAAATAATGTGGAGATGCAGGCGATTCTGGCCGAGCATAATTATCCGTTGCAGTTTCCGCCTGCGGTGGAAAAGGAAGCCGCTGCCATCACCGAAAAAGTTACTGCTGCTGAATTGGCTACGCGCAAAGATTTTCGGTCTGTTTTCACCATCACCATCGACCCCGCTGATGCCAAAGATTTTCATGATGCGCTGTCGCTGCGCAAGCTCGAAAATGGCCATTGGGAAGTGGGCGTACATATTGCTGATGTGTCGCATTATGTGGTGCCTGGAACGCCTCTTGACGAAGAAGCTAAAGAGCGCGGAACATCCGTTTATCTAGTCGATCGCGTGATTCCTATGCTACCCGAGAAGCTTTCAAATGGCGTTTGTTCGCTGCGGCCTAATGAAGATAAACGATGCTTTTCTGCTGTTTTTGAACTCAATGAAGAAGCAGAAGTGCTGGATGAATGGATCGGGAAAACAATGATTAATTCTGATCGGCGCTATGCTTATGATGATGTGCAAGCCGTGATAGAAGGCGGCGAAAGCGAGTTTAAAGAAGAAATTCTGGTGTTGCATCGCCTTTCGGAAAAATTGCGCAGCAAACGCATGGACAATGGTTCGATCAACTTCTATTCGGAAGAGGTGAAGTTTATTCTGGATGAAAATTCTAAACCTATTGACACTTACGTGAAAGTGCTGCAGG
>CAZOEV010000497.1:0-2855 GCA_964578915.1 uncultured Lentimicrobiaceae bacterium | reverse complement strand
GGCTTCTGCTTCCATGGTTTTGCCGTCGGGCGTTACCAAAACGCTGGTCATAAGTCCTAATGAGCCAAAACCTTGCGCTAAAGTATCCGATTGCACATCGCCATCGTAGTTTTTGCAGGCCCACACAAATTTGCCGCTCCATTTTAGCGCTGCCGCAACCATATCATCGATCAGCCTATGCTCGTAAATAATTCCCTTCGCGTCAAAAAGTTCTTTGTAGTCGCTTTGATATATTTCTTCAAAAATGTCTTTAAACCTGCCATCATATTTTTTAAGGATGGTGTTTTTTGTTGACAAATAAAGCGGCCAGCCTTTTTGCAAAGCCATGTTAAAGCAGCTATGGGCAAAGCCTTTGATAGATTTGTCGGTGTTGAACATGGCCATTGCCACGCCATCGCCGTCAAAGTCGTAAACTTTAAATTCTTGTGGTTCGCTTCCATCTTCGGGCGTAAATGTAATGGTGAGTGCGCCTTTTCCTTTGGTAACAAAATCAGTGGCGCGGTATTGATCTCCAAAAGCATGACGGCCAATAACGATAGGGTTTTTCCAGCCGGGAACCAATCTCGGGACATTGTTAATCAGGATAGGTTCACGAAAAACGGTGCCGTCTAAAATATTTCTGATAGTGCCGTTTGGCGAACGATACATGGCTTTGAGGCCGAACTCTTCCACGCGTTTTTCATCAGGCGTAATCGTGGCGCATTTAATGCCAACATTGTATTTTTTGATGGCATTGGCCGCATCAATAGTTACCTGATCGCTGGTGGTGTCGCGGTATTCCATGCCCAGGTCAAAATATTTTATGTCAAGATCAATATAAGGTAGGATAAGTTTTTCTTTGATAAATGACCAGATTACGCGGGTCATTTCGTCTCCGTCAAGTTCTACAACCGGATGAGCAACTTTAATTTTTGTCATGTTTTTTCTCAGATTATAATGTTAAAATTTACCTAGTTTAATAACAATATACTTTCGATGCTGTTCTAATGGCTTTAAAATTTTTAACTGACTTAAGTAGTGAAAATATATTTAAAGGCTCTATATCAGGTAGAAAGCTATGAAATTATCCCTTAAAATAAAAAATATGTCAATCTTATTAATTTGGGAACGTAAAAATACAAAAATCTTTATCAGATTCAAGTCTTTTTTAGCAGCTAACCACTTAATTTATAATTTCTTCTAAATAATTTTACTGTTTATTTATTAACAATAAGCAAAGACGGTTGATGACTTTATTAAATACCTTTTTTGCATTTTAGCTTCATTTTGTACTTGTCGCAATTTTGCTAATCTATTTCGTTTTTTGAAAAATAAATCGAAAAACAGAAAGTCTTTAAAAAAAATCAACGACATTTGTAAGCTATGTAAACCAATTATCAACCAAATCTGAGCAGTTATGAACGAAGGCTTGAAACGCAACCCAAGAAATAAAGTTATTGCTGGAGTATGCAGTGGCCTCGCTGGGCATCTCAATTTAGATCCAACACTTGTGCGCCTTATTTTTGTGTTGCTGGCAATTTTCGCCTTTGGCGGCGTGATTGTTTATATTGTGCTTTGGGCCATACTTCCAGAAGGAGATTTTATAATCGATGAAACCGATTATGCGTCCCAAACTTTTGAAAATAAACCCAATTTTGGGTCTGACCAAAATGGAAAAGGCCAGTTGATTATTGGTGTTATACTAATTTTCATTGGTGTTTTGTTTTTAGTTGTAGCATTTATTCCTCAGTTTAATTTTTGGGATTTTTGGCCTGTAGGACTTATTGCCGCAGGAGTTTTGATTTTGAATCAAGCAACAAAAAAAGTTAAATAGCAGGAAGTGTCATCAATTTAACGTAGTTTCGAATTAATAAAAATCAATAGCATGAAACATCAAAATGTGTTTTGGGGAATATTACTGATCGCGATAGGTACGCTATTTTTGTTTGACCGGCTCGATATTTTCGAGTTTGAATGGCGGCTTTTGGGAAAACTTTGGCCTTTATTAATCATTCTTTGGGGTGTTTCTATTTTGCCCGTGAAATCGTTTTTTAAAATAACGCTCGCCTTGTTGGTAGCTGGTTTGGGTGTTTATATGTACGCCCAAAATGCTGATAATAGCCCTAGCAAAAATACTACTTATGATTATTCTTATGATAGTGATGAAGTGGTTGAAGATTCTATTGTTTCGCAAACTTTTAGCTATGCCTACACTAGCGACATTCAGCAGGCTGTGTTAGAACTGGAAGCTGCCGCTGGTGTTTATCGGCTTGATGGCACCACCGGAGACTTAATTCGTGCGGAAAAGCGCGGCAGTAAGATGGCTTTTAATTTCAGAGTGGAAGAGCTTGATGGCGAAAGTCGTGTCGTTATTAGCCAGAGAGATTCTAAGGTAACTTTGGGTAAAAATAAAACAACGCGTTTTGATATCATGCTGAATACCAATCCGCAATGGAGTTTTGATTTAGATGTGGGCGCTGCCGAACTAAATTTTGACCTGAGCCCTTATAAAGTTTCTGAAATCGACCTTGATGGCGGTGCTGCAGCCATTGAAATTAGGCTTGGAGAACAGCAGTTGCCAACAAATATTAAAATAGATGCTGCTGCTTCTGCTATTGTTATAAAAATTCCGGCCTCAGCAGGCTGTCGCATCGAAAGCTCCACGGTGCTTTCGAGCAAAAGCTTTAAGGACTTCGAGAAACAGGAAAGTGGAAGTTATGAAACGCCTGGTTTTGAAGCTGCGAGCCAACAAATATTTATCGATATTGATGCGGCTGTTTCCAGTTTCGAGGTAAAGAGGTATTAAGGTGATAGCGCAGTAATTTGAAAATCACTTTTCTTTTTTTGGTAAAAATTTGCCAAAGTGTCAGCTTAAG
>CAZOEV010000496.1:0-2857 GCA_964578915.1 uncultured Lentimicrobiaceae bacterium | reverse complement strand
ATCGGCTTTGTCTATCGGCGGGCCGCTAAGCCAGTTTACAATAATTCCTCGGCGGTTTACCATAGCTACCACGGAACAGTCGTCGCCTGTTCCTGCTGGCCAATAAGCGCGTGCCTGTGCATGAACATCAATGGACAGCATTTCGCCATCCAATTTTTTAAGTGGTAATTTGGCTTGTAAAAAGCGTTTAACACCCTCCGATTCCCATCCCATTGGAAAAAACCTGCCAATTCCTGCTTGCGTAATGCCATCGGACATCAGCAACAAGCCTTCATCTTTGCTGATAGAGCAGACGGATTCTGTTATTATAGCTTTGTTGCGGGTGTATACATGCTCATTGAGCAACTGCACATTTACCCTGTTAATAAATATTGGTGGTGGCATTTCGTAGGACAATACCGTTGATTGGCCGTTGTTTAAAATCCTAGCCACCGTAAAAACCGCGAAAGGTTCTGAAGTACCCCAGGCTTTGTCCATGGTGCGGGTTAATGCCTCAAAAGCTTCTCTTAAACTTGATCCAGCTGCTAACATAGCCTTTATACGCGCCACACACATTGTTGCGGCAATATGCGCTTTTATTCCCGAACTGAGGCCATCGGATAAAATTACTGTTGTTGCTTGTTTGTCGCGATACACATCCCATTGATCGCCACAGGGCTGACCTGCCTTTTTGGAGGTTTGCGCCGCAAATACGTCCGTGTGAATATAGATTTGTTCTGCCACTTTTTGCACAGGCTTATTTTTTAATGGAATCAATAAGCTTACTCAAAAGCACTTCGCCTTTGGCGGCATGTTCACCCAAAAAGCGGGCTAAATCCTGCGCCATAGCCACCTGATGATCGAGGAGCGATTGCGCCTGAATTACGGTCTCCGCTTTTACTTCCTGCAATTTTTCGCTATTTGTTTGCAGGGCAGTAATATCCATAAAAATGCCTACATACTGCTTTTGCTCTGGCATGGCATAGCACATCAGGTGGCAAATGAGGTTGTAATTGCTGTAAGTAACAGTTTTTCGGATTAGGTTTGAACTGCCGGTAGCCAGCTCTTCAAAATCATCGGGATCGATAAGATATGAAATGGGTCGTCCGGCAAGGGCATCAGAACAGGAAAACATTTTGCGGAAAGCAGGATTCATGTGGATAATTTCCAGCTTCTCGTTTAGCATAACAATGCCGTTGGGGTCTAATGCAATCATAGTTTCAAACTTCTGCTCGGCCATGCGCCGCATATAAGGCATGCACATCTCCAGCTCGGCCTGGCCATTGAGCACAGCAATTGCTTTTTCGCGGCAGTTATCGTAGCCGCAAGCCATGCAGTTGAGTTCGTCCTCGGGACCATATTTGCCAGTGGAAGCCAAAACAGCCTTAATTTCCTCCTCAGAAAACACTTTCTCTGAATTTTTTATGGGCGGATAAATGGCTGTAATAAAATCGGCCGAAAGCTCCTCAACAGGCTTTGTTCCGGGATGCTTAACGGCATAGTCCAATACGGCTTTGCGCTGGGTATAAACGGCAGATTTTTTGCGTGCGCCCGGCCCATTGATGCAACCATGACGACAAAACAGCGGCTCTATAATCCAGGGTTTTTGTGGATTTTTAGGCAAAGCACCCAGCACTTCTATCAATGATTCATGTCCGCTCATGGCGATATGTGTTTCGCCAAGCAAATCGGTGTTGAGCTGCGCTGTTTTCAGCAAACCGCCTTCCAGCGGAAATAGCCTGGAATCGCCGGCTACCTGTTCATCGAAACCACTTTCCTCGCAATTGTCGAGTGTGATTCCTTTTTGCAGAAACAGCTCGTCCAGTTCTTGGAAAGTGAGCACAGCATCGATAAAATCGCTGTTATTTTCGTCAATGGCCTCGGCTTTTTTAGCCACACAAGGCCCTACAAACACCACTTTCGCTTTACGAAATTTTTTCTTGAGCAGTCTGGCATGTATTAGCATAGGCGATGCCACTGGCACCAATTCGCGCACATGCTCAGACGCATATTGACGCACATAGCTAACAGCGGCCGGACAGGCTGTGCAGATATGATTTTGATTGGGATTATCGTTGATATGAGCTGCTGTGGCTTGTGCCGTATAGTAAGCGCCAACAGCGGTTTCGCTGATATGCAAAAACCCCAACGCGCGCAAGGCTGACGGCAGGCGTTTTTGTTCCCAATCAGAATAGGAAGTTGTAAATGAAGGCGCCACACTCAGCACCATGGGCGTTTCGCTGGCAATCCATTGCAGCACCATTCCGGCATCGGTGCGATAGGCTTTGGCGTGTTGCGGACATTCAGCAATGCAGGTGCCACAAGCGATACAGTTTTCCTGAATCACCTGCGCCTGGCCGCCTTCCATCTTGATGGCATGAACAGGGCAAACCCTTACGCAACGGTAACAGTCGCGACATTTTGCTTTGTTGGTATAAACAATAGCGTGCTTTTCCGGGTAAACATTATTGATGTTCATGCGCTAAAAAATTAAAACTGTTTCTCTCAGGAAAATTCCCGAGAGAAACAGTTTGTTACAACTTATACATTCATCGCATTGATAGCTGAGCCGATGCGAGCAATCTCTTTGTCGAGCACGGCCACCACCTTATCATAGCTTGCTTTTTCTATTACTTGCTGGTTTACGCGCACTACTGGTCCGCGGTCGCAGCGCTCGAAGCAGAAGGTAGCTTTCACGTCCACCATTTCTTCTTGGCCTTCAAAACCAACAATATCTTCGAGTTTGTTGTCAGAAACATAGGCAATAAGCTGGCGCAATAGTTCTTGAGAACCTTTCACGAAGCAGTTCGTTCCAACACAAACACACACTTCAATTTTTGGATGTTCGGTATCGCGGATGTTAATCTGCTGATCAGTG
>CAZOEV010000495.1:0-2862 GCA_964578915.1 uncultured Lentimicrobiaceae bacterium | reverse complement strand
CCTGATTTAAAATTTCCTTGTTATCCATTTCTTTTTTATTTTGTTGTTATGAAACACTCTTTTGATGTATAATTATCAATATCTAAAACATATAAATTTTGACCAGTAGCATTTAACGGTAAAAAGCCAAGTTGTTGATAATGATTTTCAACCATTATGTTTTTTGGTGTTGGAATAAATTCACCAATGATTTTTTTAAAACCATTCTTTTGTGCGTACTCTATTATTGTATTCAAAGTAAAGTTTTCCATTCCACGTTTCAAAACACGGCAGCTCATTAACCATGTATTGATAAAAAGAGTTTCTTTATCTTTCTTTTCCAGTATAATAACACAAATCAATCCATTTTCACCGAATTTATCTGAAAGTGTAAAACTGAAGTTTTGGTAATTATTGTCATTAGAAATACGTTCTATATGTGCCTCTGTATATCTGACAGTCCGTAAATTAAATTGGTTGCTTCGCTGAGAAAGCTGTGATACTCGTGGTGTGTTAAATTTATCGAATTGTTTTACCTCTGACACCATATCTAGACTCTTCAAGAAGTCATCTTCATTAGTAAAACTCTTTAGCAACGTAACTCTTTGCGCCTCTACTTGGTATTGCTTGGTGCGGTCAGCATCAGCATCGGAGTAGGATACTGTTTCAAAAAGATTCAAACTATACAGGTACTCTAGGTATTCTCCAGGATCTTCAGGTAGCTCAGGGATAGTGACTCCGGGTACATTTTGCCGAACTATGTTTCTTTCAAAAGGATTATCATCTAAGAAAACCATTGAATCAAAGCCAATATTTAGAATAGACTGAATTTTTCTGATATTATCTGCTTTGTTATCCCAATTAGCCATAAATACAGCGATATCATTCAATCGCAATATCATATCAGGGTGTTTTTCAAAAGGCTCTTTAGCTGTAGCTTCATTATTCTTGGAACATACGGCAATAATTACACCTCTGTTCTTCAATTTTTTCACCCATTGTTGAAATTCTGAGAATGCTTTACCAATACCTAAGCCGTGTCCTATTTGGATGTTTTCTAAACCATCATCTCCAATTACTCCACCCCATACAGTATTATCTAAATCCAGTATTAAACATTTATTGAATTTACCTTGAGCCGCACAGATAATATCAATCGTACGAGAAGCTACATACGGTATAGAATCAATTGAAAGTACCATTTCGGTAGTTACATAAACTGATGAATCAAACATCATATCTCTTCCGAATTTGTTCTGTATAGCAGCTATATCGCAAATAAAAAGATTCGGATATAACTGACCCAAATTCATCAGCTCATAATTGAGTTTGCGAGTCTGGTAGCTAAATGAACTCTTCACTTTGTTCGTATAACTTCCAAACACGGCGTCTTCAATTTCAGGATAATTGAAATAGATCAATCTCGACTGAACAGAATTACAAATCATTTTAATGAATTCTAATCGATCATCCGCAATATTTCTCTGCTTGTCAACATCCGTTTCGTTAAATGTCGATAATAATTTATGGGTAGATTGAAAGACAACAACATAATCAGCCTGAAAACTATATAATTCAGAGGTTGAATCAAGTAATTGCCGTTCTACTTGATCATAATCAGCTTCAAACAGTTCAATGTTGTATCCCCTTTCAATTCCAATTCCCTTGATAGCTATTGCTAAAAACTGAGTAGCTGTATCACCAAGCAATGCAACCTTAATGGTTGGGATTGAAGTTAAATCCTTCTTTATGTTCTTTTTAAGTTCTTTGAATGTTGGTATACTCATAAATATTGTCTCTTTATTGATTATTCAGTTCTTTTTTTATCAAATTGTGGAAGTAAACTTTGCTCTTTCAATAGGTCCTCTACTAATTGGGGGGTAAAGCTTACATAAACCACAAAAGCAATAAAATCATTCGTTGGTTATACCTTTCGTTTATAAAAGTCCATTGAATAAGCTAATGTTTGGAAAGTGTAGAAACTAATTCCTACTGGAAATTTAATGTTTAACTAATTTGCTTTTATTTCTGTCCCAAAAAATGAAAAAGCAGTTATAAAATTATCAAAGAAAATTTAAAGTATTTGAATAACCAAGAAAACCAAGGTTTACCAAAATACTCGTCCAAAGTAAAATTTCTCTTTTAGTTTGTCTTTCTTCTGTTCTGAGTTTTGAACCGACAAAATAGTCAACTAATGTAGTGAAAAGTATCAATGATAAAAATCACCAGTCCTCACCAGCCATAAAAGCTATAGCTTGCTACAACAACCAAGAGGTTCTGTAGCTATATACTTTTATTCATTACAAACCAATAGAGCATGAAAACTATTGGTAGAAAGATCGCAAAGTTGATTGAATTGAAAAGTACTGGAAAATATTATTGTTTAAAGCTAAAGTTAATAGGGTTTTTGGGCTGTGATTTATATTGGATTGATTCGGGAGTAACCCACCACCCACATGGTAGTGCTAAAAAACTGTTGTAAAATGCAGTTACCCCACTCAAACTTTTCTGATCACCGAATACACTATAGGCATTGTTGTATAGGTGCACACCAGAAGCGTAAAACCCCTTTTCTCTGAAAATTTTTAAATATTCCCGCTTATCGGGAACTAAAACCCCATAAACCCAATAATTAGGCAAGGCGTCTTTGCATGAAACAGTATTAACCTTTGGAAATTTAATTAAAATTTCATCCCATTGTTTTGCATTGACGCGTTGCTTTCCTATAATATCATTTGCGTTTTTCATTTGCTGCAGACCAATGTAGCTATTTAACTCCATTGGAGTAGCACTATGACCAACGATTTCAATATCGCAGGCAGGATTTATTTCGCCATATTCATCCCTAAATCTGGCACGATCAATACCGGCATCTCTTACCAA
>CAZOEV010000494.1:0-2862 GCA_964578915.1 uncultured Lentimicrobiaceae bacterium | reverse complement strand
AAGCCAACATTTTTACCGCTCTGTAAAAAGTCCACTGCCCTATCAGTCTATCAAAGGCCTTGAAAATATTGATAAAGTTATTGAGATTGACCAGTCGCCAATAGGCCGCACGCCACGCAGTAATCCAGCCACTTACACCAAAGTCTTCGACGATATTCGCAAGCTTTACGGTGAATTGCCCGAGTCGAAAATCAGAGGATATAAACCTGGGCGTTTTTCCTTTAATGTAAAAGGTGGCCGCTGCGAGGATTGCAGAGGCGCCGGCATCCGCATTATCGAAATGAACTTTTTGCCCGACGTTTCCGTGCCATGCGAAACCTGTCAAGGGAAACGCTACAACCGCGAAACCTTAGAGGTGCGCTACCGTGGAAAATCTATCAACGATATTTTAAATATGACGATAGACCAAGCTGTTGAATTTTTCGAAAACATGCCTTCTATTGTGCATAAAATCAAGACATTGAAAGATGTTGGATTGGGCTATCTCAGCCTCGGCCAGGCTTCTACTACCATTTCTGGCGGCGAGGCCCAACGCGTGAAACTGGCTTCAGAGCTATCAAAAAAAGATACTGGAAACACCCTTTACATTCTTGATGAACCCACAACAGGCCTTCATTTTGAAGATGTGAAAGTGCTGCTTGATGTACTCAATAAATTGGTAGGCAAAGGCAATACAGTACTGATTATCGAACACAATATGGAGGTGATAAAAGTGGCCGATTACGTGATTGATCTTGGCCCCGAAGGCGGAGAACGCGGCGGACAAATCATCGTGGAAGGAACTCCTGAAGAGATCGTGAAGTCGAAAAAAAGCCATACAGCACACTACCTCAAAATGGAATTGTAAGCTGTTAAAGCTATTCACATTTTAAAATCAAAAAACATTCCTTTTAGCGCTTTTTGCATATCAGAAATCAATTTCAGTCTTTTATTCTAAAAAATTCTGATAGAACAGGTATTTTGTTGTTGCAGACTTGAATTTTTTGTATTTTCGTCCTTGGTTTTTTAAGTACTAAAAACCAACAAAAACAAACAACATGTTTTCTATTCGGCAATTTTACTTGATACAACTGCTTGCGCTCGTCCTTTTAGGCGCTGTTTTACCTCAAGTTGTTCAAGCTCATGATGTTTACCGATTTGAAAATATCACCCAAAAGCAAGGATTAAGTCAGGGTACAATCAATGCTATTTTTGAAGACAGCAATGGTCTGATGTGGTTTGGCACAAAAGACGGACTGAACCGCTATGATGGCAATGAAATCAAGGTTTATAGGCGCAACCACAACCTGCCAAATAGCCTGCCAAATAGCCACATTCTTTCCATAAATGAAGACCATGCGGGACGCATCTGGATTGGGACACTTGGCAATAATTTGTGTTTTTTAGATCCGGTTACCGATGAGTTTTTCTCGTATAAAGCTTTGTTAAAAATAAACGATCCCACAAGAATTGGCGAAAACATTTATTCCATTGTTTTCGACTCGACAAACAAACTGCTTTATGCCGGCAGCAATACGGGAATTATACAAATTGATTTGGAAGCGGGCAGGCTGCAGTTTTGGAATACACAACAAATTGAATTCGGAGGTTTCAATTTTGGGAATATCACAAGCCTTTTGTTAGAAGGTAAACAAATTTGGGTGGGAACCGATCAATGCGGATTATTGCTTTTTGATACACAAGACGTCACTTTTAAACCTGTAAATTATGGCAGCTCTCGGCGTAAAGAATCTACCGAAATCAGTAGAGGCATTATTCATGACATACTAAAAGACAAAGAAAACAACATCTGGGTTGCTGGCTTTGGCGATTACGTGTTGAAACTGGATCGTGATAAACAGGAACTTATCTGTCCAGATTTCAAACTAAAACACGATAGCGACTTTGAAGAAGCTTTCAATCGTTCTTTAGCACTTGTAGGCGACACGGCAATCTGGTCAACTACCGAAAAAGGGATTCAGGTTTTTGATCTAAAGCGTAAAACGATTCATTCTATTTTTTACGATTCTGATAATACACTAGGGTTAAGTACAAATGGTTTTATATCCATTCATGTTGACAAAAATCATGGAGTTTGGCTAGGAGGAAACGGATATGGATTAAGCTATTATTTCCCAAATAGCAAAGGTTTTAGGCATACTGGCTACAAGCCCTCAGCTTCAACCGGACTCACTTTTAAAAGTGTGAGAAGCATTTACAAAGACCTTGACGGAAAGCTGTTTGTAGGAGGTTATGGAGGGCTGGATGCTTTTAATAACAACGGAAACAGGATTTGGACAAACTCTGATATTCATGTTGCCTATGTGATACTAACCGATCCTGTTTATCCAGAGGTACTATGGGTTGGAAGGGAAGGTGGCGAATTACAGCTTATTCACAAAGAAACTGGAAAACGGCTTCCGGATTTTTACGCTGGAATCCGATTCAACCCAAAAAAAATATATGGCATAGATATTATGTCCTTGTGCAACAAAAATAAGGATGAGCTATGGGTTGGAACCGAAACCACCCTGAATCTTGTGCATAAGAAAACTGGTGAAGTAAGCCATTTCGATCACAATTCAGAAGACTCCAGCTCAATACCAAAAGGAAAAATTAGAGATATCTTTATTGACTCAAAAAACCGCACCTGGCTTGCAAGCATCGGCAATGGCCTGGCCTATATGAACAATAATGACATGCACTTTATACACTTCAGGCACAATCCCGAAGATCCAAGCAGTATTAGTTCTAATGTGGTGTATTGCGTGTTTGAAACCAAATCAGGCGATATTTATGTAGGCACCGAAAGTGGACTAAACCTTTTTGATCAAGAAAATAATACTTTTAAAAGCTTTAACACCTCTGATGGCCTTCTAAATG
>CAZOEV010000493.1:0-2864 GCA_964578915.1 uncultured Lentimicrobiaceae bacterium | reverse complement strand
GCTGATAAAACATATTCGAATTTTACCGATATGGTTGAAATATACAGTTGAGTTGTTAAAAAGCTTCATTTAAAATCAAATTTTGTGCCAAGCCAGTATTTGTGGTAATAATCAGCTTGTCAAGAAGTTGTAATGGTTATTCAATAAAATGATTCCAGTATTGGGAAATTTTTTCCGCTGTGTAGAAATCGGTGATTGAGCTAGCAGTATAAGTTTGGATTAGGTTTAGCTCGTTAATTGTATTTGCCAGTATCCGCTTTATAAATCAAAAAACGGGATGAAAACGCAAACTCAGGAGATTTGATAAAGCTGTTGTTGCCCAATTCGATAAAAAAACGAAAGCGGTTGAGTTTAATTTCTTCTTTTCTGATGATATCGAGGAGCGATTTCTTTTCGATTAGAAGCTGAATCGTTTTTTGGTCTTCGGACAATTTGATGCCAGCGCGCATCTCAGTGTGGTCGGCAAAAAATATTTTATATAACTCACGTTTTTTTCTGATGATTTCGATGCCAAAACTACTTTCGCTCAATGTGCCATCAACTGGCGCAGTGCATTTTAATTCGAGTGTAGCTCCTTCGGCACGTGGGTTGTGGTCGAAAATTGTTAAAATATAACCATTGGCTGGGCTGGTAGAAATTTTGTAGGAGCGTGCTTGTTTTTTGTACCAGCTTCTAAAAGCATAACCCACTACAAAAAGCACTACCAAAATTATTATACCAATTTGATCAGCCGTCATCGTTTAAATTTTGAGCAAAAATAGAACTAAAAAATGGAAAGCTGCATATTACAATTTATTGAATGAGCATTGCTGACTTATGAAGGTTTTGGAGTATTTTTCAAAAAAAATCCGTCAGAAAAAAGTAGCAAGGCGGATATTTTTTACATTTACATCCTAAAAGCTTTTTATGGAACAATTTCTCGAAACATTTAATGAGATTAAAATTTTTTTAAGTATTGAATTATTTAAAATCAATAACATAAAGATAAATTTGTATAATGTGCTTATCGGGCTAGGCGTAATTATTATCACAAGCATATTAATGAAGCTTTATAAACGCGTCTATAAAAAGTTAGTAGCCCGAAACACTATTGATGCCGGAACTGCTCATTCCATCTATTCGATTGTTAAGTATTTGATTTGGGTTGTAGTAATTGTTTTACTGCTCGATACGCTGGGTGTAAAAGTCAGTATCCTCATTGCCAGTGCTGCCGCGCTTCTAGTGGGAGTTGGACTGGGTTTGCAGCAGCTATTTAATGATGTAGCAAGTGGTATTATTTTATTAGTCGAGCGCTCATTAAAAGTAGATGATGTGGTGGAAATGGAGAATGAGATGATCGGGCGCGTTGTTTCTATTGGTATTCGTACCTCTAAATTGAAAACACGCGACAATGTGGTGGTTATTGTCCCAAATTCTCAATTGGTAAACGATCGGGTGATAAATTGGAGCCATGTGGAAAAACTTACCCGTTTTCATGTGGATGTTGGTGTGGCTTACGGTAGCGATATTGCATTGGTTACCAAGATATTAAAAGACTGCGCCAATGCGCATGAACATATTTTAATAAATCCGGCACCTTTTGTGCGCTTTATTGATTTTGGTGATTCCAGCCTGGATTTTCAGATCTATTTTTGGACAAATGAAGCCTTTATTGTTGAAAACACCAAAAGCGACCTCCGCTACAAAATTGATAAGGCCTTTCGTGAAAACGAAATCCAAATACCTTTTCCTCAGCGGGATGTGTATATCAAATCGCACACCACTTCTTAACTCCCATCTTTGCCTATATTTGCGGTTCTGTTTTCTCGATGAATCATTAAAACCCGACAAATTATGTCTTCTAAAAAAATCATTTTCAATTTTAGCTTAGTTTTGCTATTGATAATTGGAAATCAGCTATTTGCCTGCACAAATTATTTGATCACTAAAGGTGCTTCTATCGATGGCAGCACGATGATAAGCTATGCTGCCGATTCGCATATCCGCTATGGCGAACTGTACTTTAGTCCGCGCAACGATTGGCCTGCCGGTAGCACCGTAACCATTTACGATCGCGGAACGGCCGAACCATTGGGCGAAATTCCGCAGCTGTCGCATACCTATCAAACCATCGGTTTTATGAACGAATTTCAGGTGGCTATTGGTGAAACAACATTTGGCGGGCGCTCTGAATTGCAGGACACCACTGGGCTAATGGATTATGCAGCGCTGATGTTTATAGCTTTGCAGCGGTCAAAAACTGCGCGTGAAGCCATCCGTGTGATTGCCGAATTGGTTGAGGAGCATGGCTATGCTAGCAGCGGTGAGTCGTTTTCAATAGGCGATGCCAATGAGGTGTGGATTATGGAAATTGTAGGTAAAGGAACCGAGATGAAATTCGACCGCAAGTCCAAAGCTGAGCATAATATCCGCAAAGGCGCGGTGTGGGTAGCTGTGCGCATTCCTGATGGCTATATTTCGGCCCATGCCAACCACGCGCGTATCACCACTTTTCCTTATGCCGATGGCAAAACTTCTATCACAGAAAAGTCGTGGGACAAGATTACCAGCCCAGATTTACGGGTGATGTATGCTTCCGATGTGGTTGATTTTGCGCGCGAACAAGCTTATTTTGAGGGTGATGACAAAGACTTTAGCTTTAGCGATGTGTATGCACCGCTCGATTTTGGTGCTGCCCGTTTTTGCGAACTCAGGGTGTGGAGCATGTTTAGTCAGGTAAATAGCGATATGGATCAATATTGGGATTATGCCACCGGCGAAGACGTACAGCAGGAACGTATGCCGCTATTTATCAAGCCAGACCGTAAAATCAGCGTTGCCGACTTGATGCAATTTAAGCGCAATTATTTGCAAGGAACGCCACT
>CAZOEV010000492.1:0-2883 GCA_964578915.1 uncultured Lentimicrobiaceae bacterium | reverse complement strand
AGCCTGATGCTCCGCAAAATACTCAGCACCACCGGCACCCGCGCCCTCAACGCGCTCAGCGGCATCGTCATCCTTTGGATGGCTACCAACGAGTTGGGCAAAGAAGCTTGGGGAATTTCGGGCATTATCTTGTTAAATATCAGCCTGATACTGCTGGTTGTTGAGCTGATGGCTGGCAGCGGTTTGGTGTATTTCAGCTCACGCTTCAGCCTCATAAGTCTGCTGAAAATTTCCTACGGCTGGATGGCTATGGTGATTGGCGGAACTGCCCTGCTTTTTGGTGTTCTGTCGCTGTTTCCAGAGCTATACGAAATTGTGGTTCCGCTAGGCTACGGAATTCATATTCTGGTACTTTCGACCATAAACGCCTTGCTCGGTTTTAATATGAATGTGCTTTTAGGCAATAAAAAAATCACTGCTTTCAACAGCCTTTTTGTGCTGCAATTTAGTCTGCAACTGCTGTCGATGGCGGCATTTATTTATATCGCTGGCATCAAAGACGAACGGGCTTTTGTGTATGCGCTCTATATTTCCTACCTGCTTCCAGCTTTGGTCGGCTGGCTGCTGATTGCACCCTTTTTTAAGTCGGGAAAGTCGCCTGCCGCCAAGGCGAAAGCCGCTACCATCCTTAACTATGGCAGCATGACACAGCTTTCGAGTATCGCACATATCGTCAATAAGCGGCTGAGTTACTTCTTCCTGAAAAGCCTGACAGGACTGGGTTCAGTGGGAATTTATACCTCCGGCGTACAGCTTACCGAAGGCCTTCGCCTTATTGGCCAAAGCATCTCGCTGGTACAGTTTTCAGAAATCAGCAACTCCAACGACAAAGCGGCAAGCGCAAGACTAAGTATCATGCTTTTGAAATTCTCTGTCGGACTAACAACGCTGGCTTTGCTGGTTTTGATTGCCATCCCGCGTGAGGTTTTTGAATGGGTTTTCAGTAAGGAGTTCGGCGACATTAAAATCGTAATACTCAGCCTTGCCCCCGGCGTTATCGCCCTGGCAGCCAATACCATATTTAGCCATTTCTTTTCCGGTACCGGACAGCCGCGTTACAACCTCTACTCCTCATTGGTCGGCCTGGCCGTAACAATTCCATCGCTGATTATTTTAGTTCCACGCTACGGTTTGCTGGGCGCGGGTATCAGTGCTTCATTGGCTTATAGCGCTGCAGTGCTTTATCAGTCGTGGGTGTTTCACAAAAAAACTTTAATTGGATTTAGCGCATGGGTAATAACCAGAAATGACTTAAATTTATTTTTTAAGGCATTTTTTAATAAAAAGTAAGCCTTCAATAACAAAACAAACCCTTATAAAATTGTTTATTGACAATAAGAATTATAAATACTGACGAATGCTCAATTTCGTCTGTGAAAACGTCGCTGTAAATCTGCTATTAAAAAACAATTCTATGAGCCCAGTATACCGCACTGTAAATCAATAACCCTAGCATTGGCAGACTATTAACCTAACTTCTTTTGCCAGACTTTTATCAGTCAGCTATTTAACCAAAAGCATAGCGTTCTCTGGCTTCCCTAAATTCAGATTTTAGAACGGATGATTTAGATGCACTTGAGAAATAAATCATGTCCAATTAGCAGCAAGGATGATTGTTGTTATGATTATTTGTACTTTCGTAGGTGTGCAAAAGTTCGATTAATTTTTTCGCAAACCTAAAAACTGGATGAGTTTATTTGAATTCTAATACCAAACCCCATGAAACAATTTATTTCATTATTAAGCTTACTATTATTTTTTTCGTTGACATCTACAGCACAAAAAACCTGTAAAGTCTTGGTTCCGGCGCTGGACAGCAGCTATTCGGGGAGATGCAAAAAGGGACTGGCACACGGAAAGGGTTTTGCCACTGGGATAGATAAATATGAAGGAAGGTTTTCGCACGGACTGCCTGATGGTAAAGGCACATACACTTGGTCTAATGGAGATGTGTATGAAGGCAAATGGAAAGAAGGCAAAAGAAACGGTGAAGGAACACTCAGCTTGAAAATGGCAGGAGAGGACAGCATAATGAGTGGATTATGGGAAAACGACAAGTATTTGGGACCCAAACCCGTTGCGCCAAAAGTACTCACCAAAGTAAGTATCGATCGTTATAAATTTACACGCCGAGCCGGTGTAAAAGATCGAGTCCTCATCGATTTCTACCAAAATGGAGTGAAAAATACACGTATCACAAACCTATTGATCAACGCATCCAATGGCCAGCAGTGTAAGCTGGGACAATCAATTGGCTATGATTTTGTTGAGTTTCCAGTGCGTATAAAAGTACATTACACTACTAAAAACAAACTTGGAACGTCAGAATATCAGGCGATCTTCGAGTTTGAAATTACCGAACCCGGTGACTGGCTTGTTTTAATTCATAACTAATATAATATGCTGTGTTTGAAATTCTCAGCAGGCAGTTGACTTGATGTGTTCAGTACATTTTTTCACGCTTCTAACGGGAGTTCGTTCTAAGATTAATTAATTTATCCCTTTCAAAAGTCCGTTCCGCGAAGTATTTACTTCGTGGAATTATCTTGTAGCATCTGCTACTTTCGACATCGCCAACACAAGCAATTCTATTCTTTTTGTTTTAAAAACCCCAAAGGTTGTGGGAAACCTTTGGGGTTTAACATTTTAATTACCTAATTCAAGTCTTAATTCCGACGTTTTGAAACCCCATCAAACGTTCAAAAATTTATATCACGTCTTATTTAACTTTTTATCGTCTGAGGCAGGGTGACATGGAAACGTTAAAATGAAATAGAAAAATTAAAAGCGGTTTGAGATAGTTAGAGTGCGACTTTGAGGCGACACAATATTAGTCGCACCCTGACTGGCATGGGTAAGTGGTTTATGCACATAAACGTTCAA
>CAZOEV010000491.1:0-2894 GCA_964578915.1 uncultured Lentimicrobiaceae bacterium | reverse complement strand
GTAGCTGTGTAACCTTCAATACGATTATATAAAGCCGTAGAAATTGTTGATGTATTCATGCCGTTAGCTGCCATTTTTTCACGATTAATTTCCATGCGCAGCTCCGGTTTCTCATCTTCGCGACTAATCTTAATTTCACGCGCACCGGCAATTAAACGCAGGCTGTCGGCAATTTGGTTTGCCAATTTTGTTGTCTCAATGATGTTGTAGCCGTAAATTTCAACGTCCACATTATTGCCACCCATCATGCCGCCACCACCTTCTGTGGAAACATTGTATTTAATGATTTCAGGAATTTCTTTTAATTCAATCCTGATTTCCTCTGCGATGTCCCAAATGCTTTTCGTCCGGTCCTCAACATCAACTAGGCGCACATTATAATTGATAATTCCGGAACCCGAAGCCTGAAAAAGTGAGGTAAAACCGCCTTGCTCATCGGCGCCAGCAGAAGTAGCAATAAGCTCAATTTCAGGGAAATTGGTTTTGAGAAGTTTATCAACCTGGCGGGCAATTTCTATCGTTTTATCAACCCGAGTTCCTGATTGCAGTTCAACAGAAATCGAGAATCGGCTTTCATCAGTTTGTGGCATAAACTCTGTTTGCAGCTTGGTAGCCAGAAATACAGAAACACCTAAAATAGCAACTGATACGATAATAATGACTTTTTTGTGCGTCAAACTCCATTTTAAACTATTTACATAAAAATCGTCGAGCTTATCAAGCCAGGGCACAATAGTTCTATCATAACTCCAGCGACCTGGTTTAGCTTTAGTTTCGCGCAGGCGCAGCAATTTTGAGCTTAACATTGGCGTAAGTGTAATAGCCACAAGTGTTGAGGTTACTACAGTAATAGATACAATCCAGCCCAATTGGTTAAATAAAACGCCAGTCATTCCGGTGATAAATGTCATTGGGAAGAAAACCGCCACAACAGTAAGTGTGGTAACAATTACGGCCAGCCAAACTTCATTGGTAGCGTATATAGCCGCCTCGCGCGGACTACTGCCTCTTTCGATATGTTTGGTAATGTTCTCAAGCACTACAATGGCATCGTCCACCACCATACCAATGGCAATTGAAAGTGCCGAAAGAGAAATAATATTGATTGAATTACCAGATATTTGAAGATAAATAAAGGAAACAATCAGCGAAATAGGAATGGTTAGCACGACAATAAATGTTGCGCGCCATCTGCCGAGGAAAAATAAAACTACCAAAACAACAAAGATTAACGCATACATCAAAGTTTGCGAGAGGTTGTTGATAGAGCCTGTGATAAACTCGCTCGAATCAAATATAAGCGAAACCTCCACATCTTCAGGTAGTCCTTGTTTGAGTACTTCCAGCCGTTTGCTTACTTCACTTGTTACAGTAACTGTGTTAGCGCCAGACTGTTTCATCACCATCATGCGAACACCATTTCTACCGTTGATTTTTTCATCCATCGTCATTTCTTTAATGGAGTCCGAAACGGTAGCTACATCACTCAGGTAGATTACTTGGTCATTGATATTGCCAACGATAATATTTCTGATTTCCTCACTGCTGCTAAATTCACCTTGCACACGCATGGCGTAATCAAGTTCGCCCATTTCCACTTTACCGGTTGGTGTATTGCGGTTTTCGGCAGCTAAAATATTCCCAATTTGTTCAATGGTCATATTATAAGCTTCCAACCTTCGCGGATCAAGTTCTACAGCTACTTCACGCGTGGGAGCACCAATAATACTTAATGAACCAATGCCTTCCACACGGTTTAATGGATTAATGATTTTTTCTTCAAGCATCTTTTCAAGTCCCTCATAACTTGCATCTGCCGTGATGGCATACATTTGAACGGGGAACATGCTCGTATTAAACTTAAAAATTGTCGGGTCTTCGGCTTCATCAGGAATTTGATTTTTAGCAATCTCCAAGGCATCGCGAATATCATTAGCAGCCTCACTAAGATCTGTCTCATACTCAAATTCCATGGTAACAATAGATAAATTATCGCGCGAAACAGAAGATAATTCCTTCAGGTCATCAACTGTATTTACAGCATCTTCAATAGGTTGCGTAATATTTATTTCAATATCATTAGCACTAGCACCCGGATAGGCGGTGATCACAGTAATGGCTGGAAATTCAATTTCTGGATATAAATCCACAGGAAGTTTAGAAAGCGAATAGATGCCAAAAACGACTACTGCGATAAACACCATCACGGTTGTGATTGGTTTTTTTACGGCACTGCCATATATACTCATAATTTTATTCTTAGAATTAATAACTTGATTTTATGGACTTTAACGTATTACTTTTATAGGATCATTGTCCATCAATTTGGCCTGGCCAGCAATAATTAGCTCTTGTCCGGCTTTGAAATTGTCTGATATTACTTCGATTTTATCGTTGAAACGATCGCCAATTAATACATCGATGCGTCGGGCCACATTATTCTCATTGATAAACACATAGCGGTTGTCCGTTCCTTCCTGTTTTAATACAGCGATGGCAGGCACCATAAGGGTTTCGTCTTTCTCAAGTTCTAAAGCTACGCGGACAAACATTCCTGGTCTTAGTTTTTCGTCGGGATTTGAAATTTTTATTTCAGTAACGAATGATCTGGTGCTGCGTTCAATTGTAGGATAAACCTTGAAAACTGAGCCATCAAAAACATCATTAGGATAAATATCTGAGGTGGTTTTTGCCTTCATATTCCTTTCGATGGCGGGATAATACTTTTCTGACACATAAACCATCGCTTTCATCGGCTCTATTTGCATCAGTGTGATGATGGCGGCTTTACCGGTTTGTGGATTGGGCGCTCCAGCATATATTTCGCCGTTTTCGTAATACTTTGCTGTAACAATACCTGAAAACGGCGCAGTTAAAGTGGTGTTTTCTTTCAG
>CAZOEV010000490.1:0-2897 GCA_964578915.1 uncultured Lentimicrobiaceae bacterium | reverse complement strand
TCGCCATTGGTGTTTTTAATGGAGCACTCACTTCAACGCCAGGTTTAGCAGCAGCTATTGATGCCACAGGCTCTCCGGTTACGGCTGTTGGCTATGGAATTGCTTACCCTGTAGGTGTAATTGGTGTAATCTTGTTTGTGCAACTGTTCCCGCGCTTTATGCGTGTAAATTTGAAAACAGAAGAGGAGCAATATCAAAGCCAACTCCTTGAGGATCATCCGGGTATTATCAATAGAATTTTGAGAATTAGCAACCACAATATCGCAGGAAAAAGCCTGAGCGAACTGGATGTGCGTGGCATGACGGGTGCTGTGATTTCACGGGTAAAGCATGAAGAAATAACCTTTGCACCAAACGCGAAAACTATCCTGCACCTGAATGATTTGATTAAAGTGGTAGGCAATGAAGAAGCGATTTCAAAAATGGAATTGCTGGCCGGAGGATCGGTTGACGAAGACCTGAGCTTTGATGAGCGCTATGAGGTAAGCTGGTTGCTGGTGACCAACAAATCAGTCGTAAACAAAAGCATTCGTGAACTCAATTTCAGCACCCTTAATGCTACTATAACGCGAATCAGAAGGTCGGGAATCGATCTTACGCCTCATCCGCATAGCCGCTTACGATTTGGTGATAAATTGTTGATTTCCGGCTCTAGTCAGGAAATGATTCAGGTAGAAAAAATTCTTGGCAATGAAGCCGGACGGCTTTCAGAAACTAACTTTTTGCCCGTGGCACTCGGTATTGTGCTCGGTATCGGCCTTGGTGCGCTAAGCTTCAGTGTTTTCGGACTTTTCGACTTTAGCTTGGGCCTTACCGGCGGTGTTTTAGCAGTTGCTTTGGTTTTGAGCAATATTGGCAAAACCGGCCCAATACTTTGGTCTATGTCGGGCAGCGGAAATCAATTAATTAGAAAGCTTGGTTTGCTCTTGTTTATGGCAACTGTAGGCACATCGGCGGGAGCCGAAATTGCTGATGTTTTAAAAAATGATGGCCTTAGTCTGATTGGAATTGGTGCAGCAATCACGCTTTTACCCATGTTTGCCGCTGCTTTGGTGGCGCATTTTGCTTTTAAAATGAATATGCTGAGTTTGCTGGGTGTCCTTACCGGTGCCATGACCAGCACGCCGGGATTAGCTGCAGTTGACTCCAAAACTGATACTGATGCGCCTTCAGTTTCTTATGCCGCGGTTTATCCTTTGGCACTTGTGCTGATGATTCTATTTTCACAATTGATGGCACTTTTGTAGATTGATTTACAGATTGTTATAATTCTATTTCTGGATTTCGTGAATGTTTTTCAGGTAGATATTTTAACGTTAAAGCTATCTTCTGTTGAAAACTTTAAAAAACCGTAAATAGCCCAATTAATCCGATTTTTTTAGGGAAAGCAATGTACCTTTGTGGATCATTATTTCCAAGCTGCAAGAACCGTTAAATATGTCAGAAAATCCATATAATTATTATAGCAACGCGCTTTTTAAAGTAAACGCCGAAATACAATCGCTCAGCCGCAAAATCAGTCAAATGTCCTTGTTGCGCATCGGAAGTTTTTTGGCATCCATTTTATTTGTTGTTTTGTTTGCCAATACGCAGCATATCATTATGTTGCTGGTTTCGATATTGTTGCTGATTTTGTTTCTCTATTTTACCATTACGCATATCAAAAAAAACAAAAATTTTTTAAAGCAGCGGGCGCGTGCTAAGGTGTTGAGAAATGAACTGGATATAGATGCTGTTGAAGATCGCTTATATAGCAACGGCGTACGTTTTGTGCCTGATTTGCCTTTTGCCGATGACCTCGATTTGTTTGGACAGCATTCGGTTTTTCAGAAGCTCAATAGATGCAGCACGCCCGTGGGCGAAAATTTGTTGGCGCACGGACTTATAAGCAGCCATCACACGCCCGAACCCATCAAAGTAATGCAAGATTCCGTGAAAGAATTGGCTGCTTTTCCTGAATTTAGGATTGAGATGCAAACGAATTTGTTGATGGCTTCGTCAGATAAGTTTCCATCTGCCAAAACTATGGGTGATGGCGGCACTTTGCTGTTATTTCGTCGGAAATTCTACCGACTGCTTGCTTTTGGCTTGCCTGTATTGGTTTGGTTAAGTCTGCTGGCTGGCCTGCTTGGAGCTGGATACACAGCATTTTCTGTGCTGTCGGTTTTGGCTTTGATGGTTGTGTTTGCTCAAGCGAGAAAAATGATGATTTTGGGTAGCGAACTCGATGGCTTACGCAAGAAATACCAATCCTGGGCTACTGTGCTTGAGCAGTTTGGCAAGCTACAGTTGAAAACGGAGATGTTGGCCGAAATGCAACATGAAGCTGCAATAGCTTCTGCGCGTTTTCGTGAACTGGCAAACATTAGTGAGCAATTCGATCGCCGAGCAAACCTGCTTTTGTATGTTTTATCGAACTTGTTTTTCGCTTTTGATATTCACTTGGCTTTGCGTTATGAGCAATGGAAAGTAAATAATTACGATCAAATTCCGCATTGGATTAATACGCTCGGACGTTTTGAAATGATGATTAGCTTATCGGCCTTTGCTTGGAATCATCCAAGCTATTGCTGGCCTGAGTTGTCTGACAAGCAGGAATTGAAAGCAAAGGCGCTTGGTCATCCGTTAATGACTGAACAGCAATGTGTGAAAAACGATGTGAACTTACAAGTTGATCCGCGCATCACGTTGATTACTGGTAGCAATATGTCGGGCAAAAGTACTTGGCTACGAACTTTGGGCGTTAATATTTTGCTGGCGCAGTTTGGTCTGCCGGTTATGGCGAGTTCTTTCCGCTGGAAACCCTTGCTGCTGCTGAGTTCACTGAGGCAATCGGATAGTCTTTCGGAGAATACTTCCCTCTTTATGAATGAGCTCAAACAGCTAAAAAGTATCTT
>CAZOEV010000489.1:0-2899 GCA_964578915.1 uncultured Lentimicrobiaceae bacterium | reverse complement strand
CCTGATGATCATGCGGTAATCAATAATGCATTGCCTAAATATGCTGTTGTAGGAAGGCCAAATGTGGGCAAATCTTCTATCATCAATGCCTTTTTGGGCAACGAACGGAATATTGTAACATCCATTGCCGGCACCACACGCGATAGCATTCATACGGAATACAAAGCATTTGGTATGCATTTTATCTTGGTTGACACTGCCGGATTGCGCAAAAAAGGTAAAGTTTACGAAAATATTGAGTTTTATTCGGTATTGCGCGCTATTCGTACCATCGAAGAGAGTGATGTAATCATTTTGTTGATCGATGCAAAAGATGGCATGGAAGCACAAGATTTGAATATTTTGAGGCTGGCAGAAAAAAACAAGAAAGGCGTTTTGATTGTTGCCAACAAATGGGATTTGATTGAAAAAGAGACCAATACGCATCTGGAGTTTGAACAGGCCATCAAACAACGTACAGCACCATTTACCGATATTCCGATTATTTTTACTTCGGTGATTCAAAAGCAACGCATCTTTAAGGTACTCGAAGCGGCCAATGAGGTATACGAAAATCGGCAGCGACGCATATCTACTTCGGTGTTGAATGAAGTGCTCTTGCCTATTATTCAGGCTTCACCACCACCAGCCGCCTCGCGCGGACGGTATATTAAAATAAAGTATATCACGCAGTTGAAGACGGCTTCGCCACAATTTGTTTTTTTCTGTAATTTTCCCAAAGAAGTGAAAGAATCCTACAAACGTTTTTTGGAAAACAAATTGCGTGAGCAATTCAATTTCAAAGGTATTCCGATACAACTCTATTTTAGGCAAAAATGAGCGAAAGCATCCGTATTGACAAATGGCTTTGGGCTGCGCGGATTTTTAAAACCAGAAATTTGGCAGCTGAAGCATGCAAAGGCGGCAAAGTGAAAATGGATCAACAGACAGTAAAAGCTTCCCGCGAAGTTAAAACCGGCGATATCATTGACGTACAAGTGAATCAACTACACAAAAAGGTGGAGGTAAAAGATCCAATCAAAAATCGGGTTTCTGCCAAAATGCTTGATGAGGTGTATATTGACCGAACGCCACAGGAGGAACTTGAACGCTACGAAATGGTGTTGGCTTCCAAAACAGAATACCGTGGCCGCGGACTTGGCCGCCCAACAAAAAAAGAACGCCGATTGATTGATAAACTAAAAAATGATTAGAAGATGAGATTGATTTCCAGAAGTTTAACTTGGGCGGCTATGCTTGCCTTTGTGGTGTTTGCCAGTGCTTGTAGCACCTCAAAAAATCAACTTAAAAAGCCAGAAAAAGATTGGATGGTAGCTTTTTATAATGTTGAAAACCTTTTCGACACCATAAACGACCCGACCATCAATGATGAGGAGTTTTTGCCAGGTTCTCGTTTGGATTGGAATACAGAAAAATACCTGCACAAATTACAACAAAAAGCCAAGGTGATTGCGGCAATGGACAGCATGGAAATGCCTCATTTTGTTGGCCTTGCCGAGATTGAAAACCGTGAAGTGCTCGAAGATTTAGTGCGCGAACCTGCCCTTGCCAGTGCGGCTTATTCCATCGCTCATATTGCTGATAATGATGACCGTGGAATAGAAGTGGCGGCGATTTATCGGGCAGATTATTTTCGCTTGCTACATTTGCAGGCGATGGAAATTATCATGCCCGACAGCCTCAGTGGAAAAATGCGCCATGTGCTGTATGCCAAAGGCTTAATACACGGCAATGATACCTTGCATATTTTTGTAAATCATTGGACATCAAGATATGGAGGGCGTGAAGAAACTGATCCTAAGCGCCGCACTTCTGGAGATTTTTTACGTCATAAAGCTGATTCAATTTTGGCTTTTAATGCCAATGCAAATATTGTTATCATGGGCGATTTAAATGATAATCCAAACGATTTGAGCATTACTGATCACCTGAAAGCAGGTAGTCCGAAACAAGGAGTTGCTGCCGCTGAACTTTACAACCTATCGCTCGATCCATTTTTAGCCGGCGAAGGCACTTTGTACTATAAAAGCTGGGATTTCTTTGATCAAGTAATTGTTTCGTCGGCTTTATTAAATGGAAAAAGCTGGAAAGTGGATTCGCTCAAAGTAGTGAAACATCCGTGGATGCTTTTTCAACAGAAAAATGGAGAATCACGGCCAAATCGCACAGCTTCCGGCGGAAGATATTTTGGTGGCTTTAGCGATCATTTGCCTGTAGTGCTTTACCTATCGTCGGAGAAATAACCTCAATCAAATCGCTGTTCGCTGAGCAGATTTCCCGCTTCGTCCCAAGATTTCCAAAGTCCGGTGCGCCGGCCTTCTTCGTAGGTTCCTTCGATGCTTTTGGTGCCATTGGGGTGGTAAATAATACCTTTTCCGTGGCGAACTCCAGCCATAAAACTACCGCTGCTCCACAAAGTGCCGTCTTCGTACCAGGAGTTCCATTCGCCTTCGCGAAGCTTGTTTTTAAAGCTGCCTTCCATGTTTAGCTGGCCTTCCGGATAGTATTGTTTTTCTTTTACTAAGATTTTTTCGCCCCCTTCTTCTTTAAAAAAACGCACAGTTTTCGGATTGCCGTTGTCCCACAAATTTTCTATCTCGGGAACAAGGTCTTCGTCATTATTTTCAACTGTTTTTTGTGTGCAGCTACTCAAAAAAAAGAGGAAAAGTAGTGCAAATAAAAAAAGCCTAACGATTGAATTGCAAGCGCATACCTTTGACATCTTCTTTGAAGTTTCCGTTTTCATAAGCCAATTCGCCATTTATAAAAGTATGTGTTATTTGGTAAGAAAAAGTTGTTCCTTCCAGCGGCGACCAGCCACATTTGTAAAGGATATTGTCTTTAGATACCGTTTCCGGCTCGTTTTCAGCAATTAAAACCAAATCAGCGAAGTAGCCTT
>CAZOEV010000488.1:0-2902 GCA_964578915.1 uncultured Lentimicrobiaceae bacterium | reverse complement strand
AACTAATGGCGAATGCGGCAAATAAATCAAAATCGGAGATGGCTGCAGCCGATTCAGTTTTACTACTTGACTGGCCATTTTTATCGAATTTCAAAACAGAAGAGCAGCACAATATCGTTGATATGGCAATGAATACTACGCGAGCTGCGCGTGATAACGTTATTTTTAACAAAAACGATTTCAGTTATCAACAGGAAAATATCCGTAAGCATGAGTTGGCTTGGCACAAAAAATTCACGCTCAGCATTGCGTGCCTAATACTCTTTTTTATTGGTGCGCCAATGGGAGCCATCATCCGCAAAGGCGGATTGGGCTTGCCGGTAGTGATTTCAGTGCTGTTTTTTGTGATTTATCATATCACCAGCATCACGGGTGAAAAGGCTGCTAAAGTTGGCGATCTCGATATGATTACCGGCGTTTGGCTTTCATCTATAGTATTATTTCCGATTGGGTTGTTTCTTACTTTTAAGGCTACAACTGATGCTGCACTGCTTGATGTGGATAGCTGGCGCAAAAGGTGGCGCAAAATATTTGGCAAATCAATGCAAACCAAATCTTTATGAAAATATTGTTTTTGTGCAATAAATCTCCTTATCCGGCCAGAGAAGGAGGTCCAATAGCCATGAAAAGCCTTATAGACGGTTTGCTGTCTGCTGGTCATCAGGTTAAAGTGCTCGCAGTAAATAGCGAGAAATATCAAGTAAACCCAGATGAGATTCCAGAAGAATTTCGTAAGCAAACTGCTATTGAGTTAGTGGATGTGGATCTGAAAATCAGGCCTTTTGATGCGCTAATGGCATTTCTAAAAAATGAATCTTATCATGTAAAGCGTTTTATTTCAAAGAAGTTTAGGCTAAAGCTTGTAGAGATACTTCAAGCATCCACCTTTGATATAGTACAGCTCGAAACGGTATTTATGATGCCTTATATTACTGATATTCGGCAATATACTGCAGCCCCAATAGTTTTACGTGCCCACAATATCGAGCACCTTATCTGGAAACGCATTGCCAGACAAACGAAGTTTCCAGCTAAAAAACTATACTTGCATCACTTGAGTAAAACGCTAAAAGCTTATGAGCTTCAAAGCTTAAATGATGCAGACGGTATTGCTGCCATTACAAGAAAAGACGCTGCTTTTTTTCGTGGTTTAACTAGTAGCAGCGCTATCGATATTCCTTTTGCTATTCAACCTGAAAAATTTGTTCCTGCCTTTCAGGTGGCTGAAAAACCGATCTTTTTTCACCTAGGCTCCATGAACTGGATCCCCAATCAAGAAGGGATTAGATGGTTTTTGGAAAAAGTGTGGCCGTTGGTTTATAGAAAAAAACCCGAAGCGCGTTTTGTGCTTGCTGGCCGTTTTATGCCTGAATGGCTTTTGCAATACAAAGCAACCGGAATAGAAGTGGTAGGAGAGGTGGATGATGCTTCCGAATTTGTAAGAAAACATGATATTGCTGTGGTGCCGCTGCTTTCGGGTAGTGGAATTAGGATAAAAATAATTGAAGCTATGGCGCTCGGAAAAACGGTGCTTACAACGACTATTGGCGCCGAAGGAATCAATTATGTAGATATGAAAAACCTGTTTATTGCTGATAATGCCGAAAAGATGGCGGCAATTATGGTGCAGCTTTACGAGAATCCTGCAATAGCAGAAAAAACCGGTAAAGCTGCCCGACAGTTGGTGCAGGATTTGCACGATAACTCAAAAGTGGTAGATCGGCTGTTACTTTTTTATAAGAATCTTACCCAGATTAAAAACTGCTGAAAATGGGTATTTGGGACGTTCTGTCTATATTTGCAGCTCAAAACTGAAATGTGCTGACCATGAAATTATTTGTGCTTCTTTCCCGTATTCCTTGGCCACTAGAAAAAGGTGATAAGTTGCGTGCCTTTAATCAGTTGAAAGAGCTTTCCAAGCAGCATGAAATCGTTTTGTGCGCCTTAAATTCGGATAGAAAAACGGATAAGCAGTCTGCTTTCAGAGCTTTGCAGCCTTATTGTAAGTCGATTAATTTTGTGGATTTACCAGCTATCGGAATTTTTATTAATCTGATGTCAGCTTGGCTGAATGGCAGACCCTTGCAAACTGGCTATTTTTATAATGCACGGGCAGCCAAAACGGTTAGCAAACTCATTGAGCAGCATCAACCCGACATGCTTTACGGGCAATTGTTGCGGGTAGCGGAATATCTTAGAAGGGAAAATGTTCCTAAAACACTTGATTATCAGGATGTTTTTAGTATGGGCATGAAAAGGCGGCTGGATGTTGCCTCTTGGTTGATGAAACCATTTCTGATGACAGAATATAAACGGCTGCAACGTTATGAGTCAAAAGTTTTTGAGGATTTCGACCTGAAAACTATCATCAGCGAACCTGATCGCAATCTTATTCCGCATCCAAAACGGGCGGAGATTTTGGTTATACCAAATGGCGTTGACCACGAATTTTTTAAACCAATGAAAGCTGAGAAACTTTATGATATCGTGTTTACAGGCAATATGGCCTATCCACCCAATGTAAATGCTGCTATTTTTTTGGCTTACGATATTATGCCGATCGTTTGGAAAAGTATTCCCGATGCTAAGCTTTTTCTGGCTGGTGCCACGCCTGATGCCAGCGTGCGACAAACAGCCTCGAAAAGGGTTGTAGTAAGTGGTTGGATGGACGATATTCGTGTGGCCTACGCTGAATCAAAAGTTTTTGTGGCGCCGATGCGAATTGGGACTGGTCTTCAAAATAAACTGCTCGAAGCCATGTCGATGGATCTGCCATGCGTTACTACGCCATTGGCAAATAAACCACTCAAAGCCAAGCACAAACACGAAATTTTGATCGGCGAAAAACCTGATGAAATTGCCTCGGCAATTGTTTCGTTGTTGCAGAATCAAGAACAGGCAG
>CAZOEV010000487.1:0-2916 GCA_964578915.1 uncultured Lentimicrobiaceae bacterium | reverse complement strand
AAATCTTGTTAAAGTAAATTTTCTTAATGCGGTTAGAATGTCATGCAATATTTTATCAGAACCTTTGAAGAAATGATTTTGATAGTAAATTATATATTTATATCCTTGAACAAGGTCTTTATGAATCAATTCTAATTTTCTTAATCTATCTACAGACTTTCCATCTTTTGGATCGTCCTGTATCTTATTTTCTAGAATATTAATTTCTTCCAATTCAATCTCAAAATGAGGTTCAGTTGCCCAAGCTAAGTTTACCCCTGCGTTTATTATTTCTTTAAACAAGTCATTTTCTATTCCCCGAATTAAACCACTTTTTCTTATATAAAAATTAGCACTTATTGATTTGTTGATATCGAATTTCGACATTATTGAAGCCTGCCTTTTTTTATGTTTTTTATTTTTGTTTTCTACTGGCACGTAAGATAAAGCCATATCAAAAATCATTTCTGACAGAAATAGGTAATCAATATTTTCAAGATTTGGTTGTTCTCCCTTTCTAAGAATTCTTTTACTTAACCAATCATTGAGCTTCATATAAAGTGAGTCGTCGTGTCTTCTTGAATATACATAATAATTCAAATGGCTTAGACCAATTTTTAAATCAGTTTTTTCATTCCTGTTCACTTTTCCGTTTTCTAAATATGCGGCCAATGCACAAGTCCTAATGATTTCCTTAGGCGCTACTTCAATTTCTGAATGCCAATCAAGAGGATGAGAGTCTTGAACATAACCAATCGCTAAATATTTCTTTCTAATGGCTTGTGAAAATTCAAAAAGATATCTAACTGTATCGTCAGTAGTTATAAAATCTTCATCCTTTATTATTCCAATTACTTTTTCTTCAGTAGTTATATTAACGAATTCATTGTCCCTAAAAAAATCTCTTACTCTTGATTTGTGAATATCAAAAAACAATTCCTTTCGTGTAAGTGGAATAACGCTTACTATTGGTTTAGAGACATGATCTCTTTTAAATAATTTTACAAATAATAGCTCAAGGTCTGATTTATGTTCTTTTAACTTGCTTAGCCAATGTGTCCTTTCAATAGCATTTGTAATACTTTCCGGCATTATAATTACTAAATCAATATCGCTAAACTTTTCATCAAAAAGAAAACCATCATTAATAATTGAACTGCCAAATAAATATATTTCTGTAACAGGAATGTCTTTTTGAACTTGGCTTTTCCAATCTTTCAGAAGATTAATTATTCTGTCTTTTTTCATTTTTTATATCGTAATGTTTTATCTTGATTGTATTGCACACAACGGTGGCAATATGAAAAGTTGGGTATTTTGAAACACCAAACTTTCAATTTACTACACAGTTTATTTAATGTTAAAATGTTCATATTTAGTACAATCTGCCCAATTTTTTATATTGCGTGTTGTGCCGTCGTGCTTTATTCTTTTTTCATCAATCTGTGAATCCTTGGTTGAAGTATCCAGATTCCAATTGGATAAAACCATATCAAAAAGAAATCACCTAAATACTCAGACACTTCTGCTTTCCTTTCCAATTCAGCAGACTTTAATGTTTTTGCAGCAAAAATCATTGCATAAAAAGTGCTAAACATTGCAGCAAAATGTAGAGGCATTATAAAATCTCCACTTGAGAAGAAGTGATAAATTGCAAATACAAAATACGCAATTGGATATAATACCGAAATCTTGAAAATCAATAATTTTAACCCATTATCCATTTGTGGTCCATTTTGCAATTTTGTTCCTATCGACCACAACCATAAATAAATTGGAATACCAAATATAATAGATAACCAAAAAACGCTTGAACTACTTTTTGTCAACATATTACTCAATCATTTTATTAACTTTTGGTTGTATTACCCAAATGCCTATCGGGAAAAACCATATCATGAAAAATTCTCCTGCAAAATCTGAAAATGAAACTTCTCTTTGTAATTCTACTGTTTTAAAAGTCTTTGCTACGAAATAAAGAGAATAGAAAATGCCAAACATAGATAATAAATGTAGTGGAAATATTATTGATAAAATAACACCAATCATTACGCCACTTGGTTCTTGTACAGTTTGCATTGAACCGTCAAATACAAAATCCATTAATCCAAAAACAAGAGGAATATAAATCATCGGAATAAATAATAAAATCTTAAATTTTCTCACTTTCATTTTTATTCCAGAGGGAACTTTACTTTGAAGTCCAATTGCAATTGACCAAAACCACCCGAAAAATCCGACAAAGAATATTATCATTATAATCGGCATAATTTTCATCATTATCTCTGGGTTATTAACAGAATTTGTCATGGGCATTAGAGTTATTTGTAATAATAATGGAAGTCCAAATGTTATCACAAAAATCTGCCAATGTTTTGCTTTTAGGAATTTTTCTATCATATATTTATCATTTTAAATTTTACACTGTGTTTTTGCATGCGGCACAACGTCTGGCTATATGTCATATTACACATATTTCTTCATTAGTATTTATATAAGGTAAACATACAAAGCCAATTTGGTCGGGTATATGTACCTTTTCCATATTTCACGAAATAAATCTTCTTTATCATAGCTGTGAATTTCTCAATTTTTAAGTCAGATTTTATAGCACCTCAAATATAGAAATTATTTTTATTGCCAACAAACAAAGCCGGTTATTTCGCTTCTTTCATGTCTTTCTCATTGCTCTGACTATCTTTGCGGTCGATTTTAAAAATAATTTGCATGATTTCAATAGATGGATTGGGCGTTGAGTTTGGGAGTACGACACTTTTTAAGGATGTTTCGTTTGTGGTAAACGACAAAGACCGCATTGCGCTGATGGGGAAAAACGGCGCAGGAAAATCTACCCTGCTCAAAATTTTGGCTGGCGTAAAAACTCCTTCACAAGGACGGGTTTCAGCGCCAACCGATGCCATAATTGCTTATCTGCCA
>CAZOEV010000486.1:0-2930 GCA_964578915.1 uncultured Lentimicrobiaceae bacterium | reverse complement strand
CCAAAAAACTCAAATTTGTAGCCAGAGTTGGCGCCGGCATGGAAAATATTGATTTGGATTTGGCCGAAAAGCTGGGAATTGTCTGCCTGAACGCTCCCGAAGGAAACCGCGATGCCGTTGGAGAACATGCGATTGGCATGTTGTTGGCGTTGCTCAATAAAATTCCGCAGGTTGATCGCGAGGTGCGGCAGGGCGTGTGGCTTCGTGCCGAAAATCGCGGCACCGAAATTAAAGGGAAAACCATTGGCTTGATTGGTTTTGGCAATACCGGAAGTGTTACAGCTCGCAAGTTTTCTGGTTTTGAAGCCCATATCATGGCTTATGATAAATACAAAAGTGGCTTCGGCAATGAATTTGTGCGCGAAGTTACTATGTCAGAAATTTATGAACAGGCCGATATTTTGAGCTTACATATTCCGTTGACGGAAGAAACGAATTACTTGATTAATAAGGAGTTTCTTGCAAAATTTAAGAAACCAATTTACCTGATCAACACCTCACGTGGCAAAAACGTAAACACAGTTGACTTGCTGGAAGCGATGGAAAACGGCCGTGTTTTAGGATGCTGCCTCGATGTGTTGGAGTATGAAAAGTTTTCCTTTGAGGCCATCAACAGCGAAACCTTGCCCGAAACATTCCGGAAATTGCTCGAAATGCCCAATGTGTTGTTAAGTCCGCATATTGCTGGCTGGACGCATGAATCACATTATAAGTTGTCGAAAGTGCTGGCGGATAAGGTTAGGGAGTTGAAGATTTTTACGGGTTGAAGAGTTCACGAGTTTAAGGGTTCAAGAGTTTACGAGTTCAAAGTTTTCAACTCGTAAACTCTTGAACTCGTGAACCCATCAACTCATAAACCCTCACTCCCAATCCAAAATCTTCCTAAAGTAGTAATCTTCCGGATTGTCTAAATATTTTTTAGCCCCTTCATAATCTTCTTCCGAGAGGTATTGCATGCCGTTATTGAAAACCATTTTGGCTTTTTCGCCATCCATTTTCACTAAGCGTGGTTGCACTTTTCCCGATTCATCGGCCACATCTTTTAAATAAAGTGGCGCAGCATCACCCGCAGGGTTCGAGGTAACCATTGCGCCGGTAATGCCCTGATCAAATAGCTCTTTTACACCATAACCAAGCAATCCGCAATACATTAAATCGAAAGCCGTGGGGCTAACACAGCGAATCTCATATCCCACTTCAACCGGACGACTTTTAATATTCAGCCTGATTTCTTTCAGCTTGTGCTGCAACAATATATTATAAATATGTGCCTTGCTCACATTGCCCAGTTCAGGATGGCCGTGGTCGTCGTAAGTGAAATTAACGCCTGATCTTTCAATTTCTTCATTGGTCATAAAATGAAAAACGCCTTCGCTCACTATGGCCACACCATATTCAATACCCAGCAATTTGCGTTTTACCATAGATGAAATAATGAGCCGCGTTATGCGCTCGAAAGTAACCGGAACTTTATTAAACATCTCCGGAATAATAATCATAGGCAAATGGCAGGCCGCACCAATGCCGAAAGCCAAATGGCCAGCTTCACGCCCCATGGCCGATACAACAAACCAGTTTCCGCTTGTTCGCGCGTCTTCATAAACGGTTTGAGCTATTCTAACACCTTCATCTTTAGCTGAATAATAGCCAAAAGTAGGCGACCCTTCTGGAAGTGGCAAGTCGTTGTCAATAGTTTTTGGAACATGGATATTTTGGATGGCTACCTTATTATCGGCCAAATATTGCGAAATGCGATTGGCGGTAGAAGCCGTATCATCGCCACCAATAGTTACAAGCAGCTTCACATTGTGTTCCAGAAAAAAGTCAGTCCTGAATTCACTGTCTTTTGGCTTATAACGGCTCATGCGCAATGCTGACCCGCCTTGTTTTTGAATGTCGTCGGCAAAGCTAAAATCAAAACTAATCATTTCAGGATTGTCAGAAAAAAGACTTTGGTAGCCACCATGAAGCCCGATAACTTTGTAACCCGACTTTAAAAAAACTTTGGCTACAGTACTAATAACTGTGTTAATTCCCGGAGCAGGTCCGCCGCCGGCCAAAATAACTATAGATGCTTGCATATTGAAATATTTTGAGCAAAGATAAGGTCTTAGTTCATAAGTCAAAAAAAATTGCGGTAAACACAAATTCCATCTAAATAGCCTGTTCCGTAAATTTTTTTAGATAGAAAGATCAGTTTGTCAGTTACTTAATAATAAGTCTCAGCAAAATTTATGCTGAACAATGCGTCCGAAAGACTGTTTTAAGGTTGGCTAATTTGAGCCATATTACTACTTTTTAGCTGTTGCTGATGAAAAATATATATTTTTGTTAGCTCAGATTTACAACAAATACTTTTATACATGAGATTAAATTTAAAAAACTTTGCTTTAGCTGTCTTGCTAATCATTGCTTTTGCTTTGCCAGCAATGTCGCAAACTACAACGAATAAAGCTGCCTTAAAGCAATTAGCACGCGAACAAAATCGCGAATGGAAAAAGATGGAAAACCGTGCTAAAGATTATGCCCGTGAGCATAACTTGGAAATTCGTCGTGAACTAGAGGACGGAACTGTTATTGAGCTCGTTGATGTTGTTGCCGGACAGCCTATTTTTTACAAAACTGATAACCTTGGTGCTGCCATGACTACCCGTGCCAATGAACTTTGGACAGGTGGTAGTGTTGGTGTTGTTATTGAAGGAGAAGGATACGACAAAGTAGGTATTTGGGACGGTGGAAGAGTGCGCAATACGCACCAAGAATTTAACCAAACCGGTACTTCTCGAGTCATTTTGAGTGATAATGCTTCATCCATGTCAGCGCATGCTACACACGTGTCAGGAACCATCATTGCAGGTGGTGTTAATAGCAATGCACACGGTATGGCACCTTTAGCTCAGCTCAAAACACATGACTGGAATAGTGTTGAG
>CAZOEV010000485.1:0-2934 GCA_964578915.1 uncultured Lentimicrobiaceae bacterium | reverse complement strand
TATGTTAAATTACTGTGATTACAATAGAGAGGAAGCAATAAATATTCTAAAAAAAGAACTTGGCTGGCAATCCTATGGCAAAAAGCATTGCGAATCAATATTTACAAAATTTTTTCAAAATTACATAATTAATTTATATGCTGTCAACTTTACAAGCGTCAATCTATCAAGTGAATAGCTTATCTGTTTTGCTCCTTAAATACTTATTAATAGAAAGGTGGGTAAACAAGCCGGTAAGCAGTATGCCCAAACCAAGAACTCCTATAAATAAGGCAATCACCATTTCAGAATCCTGAAGCTGACCCAGTTCCGCCAAGTTTTTAGTGGCGGCATACAATACCAGACTCAGCATAATCAGCGCTAAAATCCCACCTAAAAGCCCCTGCATAATACCACTCCATACAAAAGGTTTTCGGATAAAACTTTCGGTAGCGCCCACCAACTGCATACTTCGCACCAAAAAACGCTTGGAATAGATGGACAGCCGTATGGTGTTGTTTATCAGCGCCACGGCAATTACCAGCAACAATACACTCAATAACAATAAGACGATACTTATTCTGCGTACGTTTTGATTGATCAGGTGCACCAGCGATTTTTGGTAAAACACCTCTTTTACAGCCTGTTGATGTAACAAATCCTGTTCGATAATGGCAAGGCTGTCGTTATTAGCCCATGCTGCTTTAAAACGCACATCAACACTAGGCAACAGCGGATTTTCTTCATCGCCCAACCACTGAATAAAATCTTCGCCCAAATCCTTACTCAGCCTTTTGGTAGCCTCTTCTTTGGTGATATAAACCGTTGATTTAACATAAGGTACGGCATCCAGCATCTTTTGAATGCGAATAATTTCAGCCTCCTTCACTTCGGGCTTCATTATAATTTCAAACCCGATGTTTTCGCGGATGTGATTGGACAGCTTTTGGGCATGAAGCACCAGCAAGCCCAGCAGGCCTAACATAAACAATACCAGCATAATACTCACCACCGAAGTGAGGTAAGAGCTGGTTAATTGTCTGCGGTTATGTTTTTCTTCCACTTGAACCATAAGGCGTGTAATTTGGACAAAAGTAGCAAGTATGATTTAATTAAGCACTAATTGGGAGGTTTCTTTAGGAAATTTTATAAAAATTAGGAATAAAAACTTGGAGGTGACCACGGCCGGTGTAGTCAATGACTACATCGATTCCAGTTAAAAAACGAAAACCTTTTGCGATTGGGCGTTTAAGCGAACTACTTTCATAACTCAAATATATTAAAGTGTAGGTGTTGTTAGCATCGCTGCTGGCGTAATGCATTATTTCTTGAACGACGTAGTTGAATCTACGCCGAGCCTGGAAAAATCTCTTCTGTTAAAAGCTTTTTTGACGACTCGCTTAGAGTCCTATTTATTAAAGCTTTGTGCATTATTCTTACCGTTTTCTAAGCCGACTTATCATTTTGCTGGCAATGAAAAGGTGAAACATGAACCTTTTCCAACTTCACTTTCAACCCATATTTTGCCATCGTGGGCTTCAATAATTTTTTTTACAATAGCCAATCCTAAGCCTGTCGACTTTTCACCAGCAGTTGATTCTACCGAAGTTGTCTGATAACTATTAAAGATTGATTTTAATTCACTTTCTGGGATTCCTTGCCCCTCGTCAATCACGCTTGTAACGAACTGATTGTCATTCTTCTCAACTTTTATCCAAATATTTTTTCCTTTGGATGAAAATTTTATAGCATTACTTATTAAATTATTTATTACCTGTTCTATTTTGTCTTTGTCACATAAAATAGAAAGATTTTCTTCATTACATACAAAAATTAGCTTTTGCGATTTCTTATCTGCAAAAAAGACATTTTGTGAAATATTGTTTTTTATTAGTTCACTAAAATCCCATATTTTAAAATTTAAGTCCAGTATTCCCGATTCAATTTTTGATGCGTCCAAAAAACTTTCTATCATGTTCAACGAATAAGAACTTCGTTCATTAATAATTGAAAGAAATTTTTTATGTTGCTCTTCGGATAAATCTGAATATTGCGAAATTAAAAGTTCTGAAAAATTAAATACATTTCCAATTGGACCTCTCAAATCGTGTGCAACAATACCCACGTATTTGTTTTTTTCAATATTTAAGTGTTTTAGTTTATCATTAGATTGTTCAAGTTCCATCGTCCGTAGTTTAACTTTTTCTTCCAAACTCTGGTTTGCCTCCTGAAGGTTTCGCATCAGCTTTCGATTTTTCGTAATTAACTCGTATTTTTCAAAAGCTTCCTTAATTGTTATCTCCAGTTCGACAGGGTTCCAGGGTTTGGTGATGTACCTAAAAACCTGTCCTTCGTTAATGGCTCCTATTACTGCTTCAATATCAGAAAATCCAGTCAAGATTAATTTTAAAGCATCGGGATATCTGTCTTTTATTTTGTGAAAAAAATCCACTCCTGTTAAGCCAGGCATTCTTTGGTCGGAAACTACAACCTGAATATTTTCATTTTCCATTACCATAATTGCCTCATTAACGTTAATTGCAGTGTGCACTTTGTACTTACGTCTAAACTGGCGCGCGAGCGATTTTGTAACTTCAATTTCGTCGTCAACTATCAAAAGGTTGTAATCCATATTGTCAAGCTGTTCCATTGTCATACTTTTAAATTTTTGGGTAATGAAATAATAAACTCTGCTCCATTTCCATCTTGTGATTTCACTTCGATTAAGCCACCGTGTAAATCGGTAATTATTTTATAAGTTATACTTAAACCTAGGCCAGTTCCGGAACCTACTGGTTTTGTTGTAAAAAATGGGTCAAATATTTTACTTTTTATATCCTCAGAGATTCCAGTTCCATTATCTTTTACAGAAAGAAGCACATTATCTGTGTTTTCTTTCAGCGTCATAATAACTATTCCATTCTCATCAACTACCTGAATGGCATTAATCAACAA
>CAZOEV010000484.1:0-2939 GCA_964578915.1 uncultured Lentimicrobiaceae bacterium | reverse complement strand
CCATCTTTAGCGGAAAAGTACGTTTTAATAAATCAATGAGAATTGTAAAATAAATACTATAGAATCAATGAAAAAAGTAAAACTGGAAACAGAAAAAGAAACCATGACCATCGCGCTTTTTGAGGCCGATGCACCTAAAACAGTAGAAAACTTTGTAAACCTGATAAACGATGGGTTTTATGACGGATTGGCTTTTCACCGCGTAATTCCAAACTTTGTAATTCAGGGTGGATGCCCAAAAGGCGATGGCACTGGCGGCCCAGGTTATAGCATCAATTGCGAATTGGATGGTGAAAACCAATTCCATGACAGAGGTGTACTTTCAATGGCCCATGCTGGAAGAAATACTGGTGGATCGCAGTTTTTTATCTGCCACAGCCGCGCCAATACAGCGCACCTTGATCGCAACCATACCGTTTTTGGAAAAGTGATTGAAAATATCGATGTAGTGGATAAAATCCAACAGGGCGATAAAATGCTTAAATTGACTGTAATAGAAGATTAGTACAGCCTAAGCTATATTTTTTTGTGTTGCGATGATATGTTGAATTTCATTTCTTGACTGACAAAAAATTGGCAGTTTTAGGAAGAATTTTTTGCTCTAAAAGGAACTTGATTATTAATTAGGTTCCTTTTTTTAAAAATATGCTTACATTTGCAACCTCGTTGCAAATAAATAAATCGTGCAAAATACAGTTAAAGATATTTTATCAGAGAGTCATTTACAAAGAACGCCTTGCCGGGTGAGTGTGCTGGAAGTTTTAAAGGAGGTGGGAATAGCGCTTTCTGAATCAGAGATAAAAAGCCGGCTTCCTTATGAGTATGATCGTGCAACACTGTTCAGAACCTTGCGCACTTTTGTAGAAAACAATTTGATCCACGAAGTAATCGTGCACAAAAACGAAGTAAAGTATGCCCTCACCCATCCCGATACTTCAGCTGAAGACCGGCCAGGCCACGCGCATTTTCATTGCGATAATTGTGGTCGCGTGTTTTGTCTGGGTGCTATTTCCCGCACTTTGCTAAATATCCCCGAAGGTTTTGAGATTTCAAGTTTTGAGGTGTTGTTTAACGGAAAATGCGTCCAATGTCGAAAAATGTAATCGCGTTGTTAGTTTTTTTGTTGTCCACCAATTTCGCTTTTGCGCAAGTGCAGGATGGAAGTTATTCGCTGGAGGGTTTTATACTCAATACAAGCAACGAGCCGATGCAAGGAGCGCATGTATATTTGCAGGAAACGGAGGAGCAATCGCTTACTTCTGCTGAGGGAAAATTCCGTTTTTCAGGGCTTAAATCAGGAAATTATCGCCTGCATGTGAGTTATGTTGGCTATCAGTGCATTCATCCTTACAAACTTTCAATTGTGGATGAAGATGTGACTGTGAGTGTGATTATGGAGCCTGTTGGCTTGGATTTGAGCGAGGTGATAGTCTCAGCAGATTTTAAAAATGCTAGCCGAAATACAGCCCAAACAGTTGTTACGGCCAGCGAACGTTTTATTCGCGAAAATCGCGGAAGTAGCCTGATGACCTCATTGCAAAAGCTGCCCGGAGTTCAAGCCATGAGTATCGGGCAGGGTTTGTCGAAGCCAATGATCCGCGGACTGTCGTTTAATCGCGTTGCAGTTTCTGAAAATAACATCAAAATGGAAGGCCAGCAATGGGGCGCTGATCACGGCCTGGAAATTGACCAGTTTGGTGTGGAGCAAATTGAGATTATCAAAGGGCCTTCTTCATTAAGGTTTGGTTCTGATGCGCTTGGCGGCGTGGTGCAAATAAAGCCGCATGCGCTGGCAGCGCCTGGTCAAATTGAAGCAGAAGCAGGATTTATTGCGCGTTCTGTTAACCAGTTGCTGGGCTATTCGCTGCGCACCCGAATGCGTAAAAAGCACTTTTTTGCTTACGCACGATTCACACATACCAGATTTTCCGATTATAAAGTGCCCGCCGATAGCTTTTATTATAACCGTTATCGCTTTGCCATTCCTGATAAAAAGCTTAACAATACCGCTGGCCTGGAACAAAATGGCTATCTTACTGCTGGCTGGTTGGGCGATTGGGGTAAGCTTTCTGTTTCGGCCAGTAATGTTTTTTCCAAGACAGGATTTTTTCCTGGCGCACATGGCATTCCAAGTGCTAGCAAACTAATCGATGATGGCGATGCGCGGAATATTTCCTTACCATTTCAGCAAGTGAATCACTTTAAACTAAGTACGAATGGTTTTCTTGTTGTAGGTAAAAATCAACTTTTGATCAATTTGGGATTTCAGCAGAATCACAGGCAGGAATGGTCGCGATTTCATTCGCATTATCCCCAACAAATAGCTCCTCAAACAAACCCTGATCTGGAGCTGGAATGGTTTTTAGATACTTACAGCGCAAATCTGGCCTATCAGGTAAAAAGCTTGAGGCAGCGCTTTGATATTGGTGTAAGTGCTGTTTATCAGGAAAATACTATTGGAGGCTACACCTTTTTGCTTCCGGCTTACCGAAAATCTGGCGCTGGCGTGTTTTTTGTGCACGACTTATCACTCAGCGAAAAAATCTCACTCAACTACGGACTGCGCTATGATATTGGCAGGATAGACCTCGATTTTTATCGCTCCCCTTATACTGACCGAATAAAATCTCCTGATTTTAGTAGCGAGTTTAATGATGTGAGTTGGGGTGTTGGCCTGCTTTACAAACCCAATACTGCACTTTTATTAAAGCTTAATACGGCCAAAAGTTTCAGAATGCCAGGCGCTTCTGAGTTGGGCTCAAATGGTATTCATCACGGCTCTTTTAGGTATGAGTTGGGCGACACTACTTTAACATCAGAATACGCCTATCAGCTTGATTTTGAAGTGGAATTCCGCAAAGGCAGGTGGTTTGTTGCATTTAGCCCATTCGCGGGTTATTTTCCTAATTTCATTTATCTAAACCCAACAGGTAGTTATT
>CAZOEV010000483.1:0-2944 GCA_964578915.1 uncultured Lentimicrobiaceae bacterium | reverse complement strand
GCAATGTTTTTGTAAAACTCATTAAAGATAATCAGGGTTTATGGTATAAACTAACCGAAACTGATGGACAAACCGTGCTAACCGAATCTCTTTCAACCACAGATTTGGCCAATGGAGAGAAACTTTACAACGGGGCTCCGCAATCAGAGAAGAAATTCTATCAGGTAGGTCACCTCAGCAAAATAGTTGTTGACGGTGTTGAAGTGGATTCAACAGGCCCTGTTGGTCCTTTTGAATTCTTGAGTATTGTTGGCAACAGTGAAGTCGTTCGATTTTCAAAAACTATTTTCTACGATGGGCAGGACAAAGTTACGGTTTGGTCGCAAAACCCTACTTCGGGTGCTGATGTGATGAAACCAGGTTTACGCTTCAAATTGTCAAAAAAATCTGGGGCAACCTTCTGGGACAAAATGAATTTTTTATCCCTGATGCTGGCTTTGTTCCTCGGAACATCGGCTTTGCCGCATATTTTAATCCGTTATTATACCGTTTCCAGTGCCAGAGCAGCGCGCAAATCAACTATTGTTGCCATTTCAGCGATTGGATTTTTCTATATTCTCACCCTGTATATGGGACTAGGGGCAATGGTAAATGGTGTGCTTGACATGGAGAGCAGCAATATGTCAGGACCTTTGCTGGCAAAATCGATTGGTGTTGGCCTATTCTCAATTATTTCTGCTATTGCCTTTGCAACAGTTTTAGGCACAGTAAGCGGACTTATTGTTGCCTCATCAGGAGCCATCGCTCACGACTTTATTGATCAGTATCTACGAGTTGGTATGACAGACAAAGCCAAAGTAAATGCTGGCAAATATGCTGCCGTTGGCGTAGGATTTTTCGCGATACTTTTAGGTATTTTGTTTAAAGGAATGAATGTATCGTTTCTGGTAGGTCTTGCTTTTGCCGTAGCAGCGTCTGCCAATTTACCAGCCATTCTATTTTTGCTGTTTTGGAAAAAAACGACTGCAAAAGGTATAGCCTATTCCATTTTTGTGGGAATTGTTTCCTCTATTGGTATTATCCTTTTATCTCCGAGCATGTACGAAAAATACGGTTTGTTAGCCACGGACGCTCCCATTCCATTGGATAATCCAGGAATTATCTCCATCCCATTGGCCGTTATAACATTGGTAGTCGTTTCCTTGCTCACGCAAAAAGACAATTCAACCAAGAATTTCAACTAAAACCCAAAATATTTCCACTATGAAACGACTTATCTTACTTTTCCTTATTTTTTCCTCACTGCTGATCCATGCACAGGAAAAAAAAGACGAATCGAAGTTTGGCGTGAGTTTCTCAGGTTTTGTGAAAACGGATGTTTTCTACGATAGCCGTCAAACAGTAAGCATTCGCGAAGGGCACTTTTCCCTTTATCCCCAGCCGGAAAACCTTGATATCAATGGTGTTGATATTAATGCGAAGGATCATGTGAATATTTTGGCCATTCAGTCTCGTTTAACAGCAAAAATGACAGGCCCAGATGTGCTAAATGCGAAAGTATCCGCCCTGATCGAAGCCGATTTTTTTGGCAATGAAAACGGCAATTTTGCGGATGTAAATGGGTTAAGATTACGCCACGCTTTTGTGAAACTCAATTGGGAAAAAACTGAATTGCTAGTAGGGCAATTCTGGCATCCGATGTTTGCGTTTGAATGCTTCCCGGATGTTGTGTCATTTAATACCGGCGCACCTTTTCAGCCATTTGCCCGCCACCCACAAATTCGACTTACCCAGAAGATGAACCGCATCAGCCTTATTTTGGCTGTGGCAGAACAGCGTGATTTCACAAGCACGGGACCAGATGGTGGCAACAGCAAATACCTGAACAACGAAGTGTTGCCCGACCTCAATATGCACTGGCAATATAAAGGCAAATGGAATGAAAACAACGAATTATTACTAGGCATAGGCGTTGAATTTAAAACCATTGTGCCGCGCTTATCTTTTGAATATGATCAGCTTGCCAACGATGGTCTTGACACTACTTATTATGCTGGCGATAACAAGCTTTCCTCTTATGCGCTTTCATTTTATTCAAAAGTTAAAACGCCAAAAATAACCTGGAAAGCACATTTCGTATATGGCAGCAATATGACAGAATTTGCTATGCTAGGAGGCTATGCAGTAAGTAGCACGCCAAATCCGAGTCAGCTTAAGTATGAATATACGCCAACAGAAACTTTTTCAGTGTGGAGTGAAATCGCAACAAATGGCAAAATTCAAGCAGGACTTTTTGGAGGTTTTACTAGCAATTTAGGTACAGCTGAAGATAATTTGGGGATTTATTATAGCAGAGGCGCTAACATCAAAAGTGTTTACAGGATTTCACCACGTGTTGTAGGAAATTTTGAAAAACTGCGGATTTCAACCGAACTTGAATATACGGTTGCAGAATATGGTAAAGCCGACAAAAAAGGCTTGGTGAACCAAAACTTATCAAGCGTTTCGAATATCAGGTTGTTGGTGGCTTTTTATTACTTCTTTTAGAGTTAGTCTCCAAGAGTTGATAAATTGTTATTCAACCGAAAATACTGATTGATTTACAAATGATTAGCAGGTTTTGTTATAGAATATTTTTATAACAAAACCTGTTTTTTTACATCTTCTCAGGCATACCCATTCCCAGCATACTGGCTGCATTGGCCAATAAATCAGCGGTCATTTGACTCAACTGCAAACGGAATAGCTTTCTTTGTGTATCTTCTTCCTTTAGTATGCTGAATTCCTGATAGAACTGGTTAAATTCTTTGGCTAATTCATATAAATAATTTGCCACCAATGCAGGACTTCTGCCTTCAGCAGCTTGTTGCAGCACTTCTGGCCAGGCGTGAATAATCAAAATCAGGTTTTTCTCTTTGGGCAAAAGGCTAGCAATATTTACCTCATTGGTTTGCCATTTCAGGCTTTGCTCAACCGCTTTGCGCAGAACCGAACGGATGCGGGC
>CAZOEV010000482.1:0-2946 GCA_964578915.1 uncultured Lentimicrobiaceae bacterium | reverse complement strand
CAGGTAGTTATTTGATGCCCGATGGCAGTGAAATTGAAGAAGCCGACGCTGGTCAGGTATATCGGTATGTGCAATCGGAAGCCTATCGCTATGGAGCCGAACTCCAGCTGGGCTATCAACTAGGCCGCTTATTTAAACTGGATGCCCAAGCCGAATATGTTTTCACTACGGATGGTGTTTATCCTATTCCGTTTACACCGCCAATGCAACTGGTGCTGGGTGTAGATCACGACTTGCCGGCCTATTGGAAAAAATTACACTTTGCACGTCTCAGATTTGAGATGATTGCGGTAGCAAAACAGGATCAGGTGGCACGAAACGAGCTGATTACGCCAGGTTATCAAGTGTTTAACTTAAGTTTTTCAACAAAAGTAATTACCCGCTATTTCCCACTTGGCATTGATTTTCAATGGCAAAATATATTTAATACGAAATACTTTAATCACTTAAGTTTTTATCGTCATTTACAATTGCCAGAGGCGGGAAGTAATTTTCAGCTTCTACTTACTATTCCGATAAATGCAAAAATATAATTGAGACACAATTGGAAGAAAATGATACTAAAAAAGTCAACACTTTAATTTTAACGATTTTCAAAAAGTCGGCAATCAGTTATGCCTAAAAATGTAACTTTGTCCGCCAGTTAATGAATTTAATTCACCTTTAATAAAATAAATAATCTAATGAGGAACAAACGTTTTTTAATACTTTCAATGTTTATTGCAGTTGCAATCATGGCTGCATCGTGTAGCAAAGATAGTGATGATCCACAAGAAGAAAAGGACACAACTAAACCGCAAATTACTTTAGAAGCACCTGTAAACGATGCAAATTTGAATCCGGGTGATGCAATTGATTTTAGTGCCAAATTTGTGGATGACAAAGAGTTGGGTGGATATAAAATAGATATTCACTTTAATGACGGACACGAACACAAATCCCTAACTGACGAAGGTAAATGGTCTTTTCAAAAAAGCTACACTTTTGAGCCAGGAAGCACCAATATGGTTGTGATGCACAATGAGGTAAGGATTCCTACTGAGGTTGATGGACTTCCAATTTACGCCGGTGAGTACCATTTTTTAGTTTATTGCACAGACAAAGCTGGCAACGAGGAGTTTGTAGCACACGAAATCGTTATCGTTGAGCTTCCTGACGAAACGGGGCCAACTTTAAACCTTAGTCTGCAACCTACTGAAAATCAAGAATATTCACGTGGTGATACCATTAGAATGGCTGGTGTAGTTTCCGACAACAGACAATTGGATGAGCTATTGGTGGCAGTGATGAGAAGCTCCTCAACGGAAGATATGGTAAATGTTACGGATGCTTTTGCAATTGTTTTAAACGCCAATGAGCTTGTTAATGGCCTCAATGAGTATAGTTTTTCATCCTTTATTCGGGTAGGTGATCCGCAGGATAATAATGTGCCACCACGCAACGTTACTTGGGCACGTGGAAACTTTTACGTTATTGTAAAAGCGATTGACAAAAGTGGCAATGTTACTTTTAGTGAAAAATATCCTGTTAAATTGATTTAATTGGCTTAAAAGGAAATCTATGTGAAGCACTTTCCTGACTCAGGGAAGTGCTTCTTTTCGTCTATTGCAGTTGCAAGCGCATTGTTCGCCACATTTTTTCTACTTTTGTAAATTGATTTGAAATAAAACCAGACCATGGCGAGAACCGCTAATAAGTTAAAAACGAACACTTTTAGAGAAAAGGAAGCTGCTGCAAATAGTAGTAGAAAGCTGTCCACACCTAAGAAAAACACATCCAAAAAAACGGTAAATGTCTCCTCAGCTAAAATTAGAAAGCTGTTTGGGGTTTTATTGGTATTTACGGCGCTATACTTATTGATGGCTTTTACTTCTTTTTTTATCAATTGGTTTAGTCAGGTTACTGATGATGTTTTTACAAATATGACAGCAAGCCAGTTGTTTACGGATGTTGAAATGAATATCCGCAACTGGACAGGAAATCTGGGTGCTTTTTTGGCGCAACTTCTTGTAAAAGAAGGTTTTGGTTTAGGTGCTTATTACCTTGTGCTTATATTACTTAGCATCGGCGTCCAACTTGGAACTGGCCTTAGCTTACTCAAAGCCTGGCCAATGTGGAAGTATGGTTTTTTTAGTTTTTTGTGGCTTCCAGTGTTGCTCGCTATGCTTTTTCAGTCTGATCCTTTCAATATTTTGGGTGGTGTGCTTGGGCATTATGTGCATTTTTACCTCAAAGGACTTATCGGCACGGCAGGCATTGTTATTGCCCTGCTATTTACATTTGCTGGTTGGCTTGTCACTACTTTTAATCTTACTTTTACGTCAAACCGCGACAAGAAGAAGCCTAAAGATAACCACACATCTGCTAATTCTTCTGCCCCTTTAACGGATCAGTACAATACAGTTGAATTTGCTGTGGATGAGGAAGATGAAGATGATGCGGTGAAAAAGAATTTACCAAAGCAAACAACACCAAATCAGTTTAAAGAGGAGCTGCAAGAGGGAACAGTTGAACTTGAAGTTGACTTGCCTGAAGAGGAAAGCGCAGCTAAGACTGAAAACGATGGAGAAGTAGAATTCGATATTGTGCCGCAAAAGAAAGAGGAAACTAAAAAAAGAGGTACTATCGAAAGGCAAGGGCTTGATACACATTTTGACCCCACGCTTGATTTGCCTGATTATCAGTTTCCACACCTCGATTTACTCAACGATTACGGCGATGGTGGCGTTAGTGTGGAGCGTACTGAGTTGGAATCCAATAAAAAACGTATTGTTGAAACACTTTCCAATTATAATATTGGTATAGAAAAGATAAAGGCAACCATTGGACCTACCGTTACTTTATATGAAATAGTGCCTTCGGCAGGAGTGCGTATTTCAAAAATAAAAGGCTTGGAAGATGATATTGCCTTGAGCCTTTCTGCAACAGGTATCCGCATTATTGCTC
>CAZOEV010000481.1:0-2951 GCA_964578915.1 uncultured Lentimicrobiaceae bacterium | reverse complement strand
CTCGTGAACCAAAAAAAATCCCTTACTTTTGAATCCTAAATAAATAACTATGTGTTTAAGTATTCCCGCCCGTATCGAGGAAATAAATGGCGAAATGGCACGCTGCTCCGTTGGCGAAGCAAGCTATGAGGCAAGCCTTCAAATGCTTGATATTGCAGAACTTTCTGTTGGCGATTATGTGTTGTTGCATACCGGATTTGCGCTTCAAAAAATAAGTGAAGAAGAAGCTATCGAAACCCTCAAACTATTTGATGAATTTGAGGCTTTTAATGCTTCGCTTGATGAAGAAGAAAAGCAAACTGGAGAACGCATCGTTTAAACTTGCCGCATGAAATATATCGACGAATACCGCGATAAAGCTGCTGTTTTGCAGCTCACTGAACAGATAAAAAAGACTTCTCGCCATCCAATTCGGATTATGGAAGTTTGCGGCGGGCACACCATGGCCATTCAGCGTTTTGGCATTCCAACTTTACTCCCCGAGACTGTGGAACTAGTCAGTGGTCCGGGCTGTCCGGTTTGTGTTACCAGCCGCGCTTATATTGATCAGGCTATTGCCTATAGCCGACTTCCTGAGGTTATTATCACCACTTATGGCGACCTGATCCGCGTGCCCGGCTCCACTTCAAGCCTCGATCGAGAAAAAGCCAAAGGTGCTGACATCCGCATCGTATATTCTATTCTTGATGCCTTGGAAATTGCCAAGCACAACCGACGCAAAAAAATCGTTTTCCTTGGAATAGGTTTTGAAACAACCTCTCCAGCCACGGCTGCCGGAATTATAAAAGCCGAAATGGCTGGCCTTTTTAACTTCTCAGTCTTTAGTGCACACAAAATTATGCCTCCGCCAATGGCAGCACTTATTGATGCCGGCGTAAACATTCAGGGATATCTTGGCCCGGGTCATGTCAGCACCATCACCGGATCAAAAATTTACGACTTTATCGCCGAAGAATACGGACTGGGCGTTGTAATTAGCGGTTTTGAACCGACTGATATTTTGCAGTCGATTTTGATGCTGGTGAAACAATTTGAAAACCGCCAGCCAGCCGTCGAAATTCAATACAGCCGTGTTGTAAAGCCCGAAGGCAATGCCAAAGCGCTTGCGATGCTCGAAGAAGTTTTTTACCTCGACAATGATTGGTGGCGCGGACTGGGCGTTTTAAAAGCCAGTGGCATGAAGATCAAGGAAAAATACGACGCCTTCAATGCTGAAAAACAGCTTGAAGTGACTGTAGAACCTACACGCGAGGACAAAGGTTGCATTTGCGGAGAAGTGCTCAAAAGCACCGCTAAACCAGCTGATTGTAAGCTCTTTGGTAAAGCGTGCACGCCTTCCGATCCGGTAGGTGCTTGCATGGTAAGCAACGAAGGCGCTTGCGCTGCGTATTACCGTTATGCCAGATAAAAAGTTTTGAATTTAAAATACTAAAAAAGAGTAGTTTACCTTTTTAAATGCTATCACAATTCAAGCTATCTATATTCCATGAAAAACCAGCGTAAAGCCACTCTTTTTGCCTTGCTTACGGTCTTGTTTTGGTCCACTATGAGCTCTGCTTTTAAGTTGAGTCTTGGTTATTTTTCTTACCAGAACCTGTTGTTTTGGGCAGTAGTTTTTGGCTGGATTGGATTGATGGGTTTATTAATTTTTCAGCGACGGCTGCATGAGCTAATTCCTAAGAGTTACAAAGATTTGATGCGCTCTGCCTTGCTCGGCTTTTTAAATCCTTTCGCTTATTATTTAGTACTTTTCAAAGCTTATGAACTGTTGCAGGCGCAGGAAGCCGGCGTACTCAATTACAGTTGGCCGGTAATTCTAACCTTGTTATCCGTGCCGCTTTTAGGTCAGAAAATTGGTCTAAAATCCATTGTAGCTATCCTGATTAGCTTTATCGGCTTATGGATTATCAGCACCAAAGGCGCTGTTTTCTCGCTTCAGTTTAATTCGCCCATAGGCGTGGGCCTTGCTCTGGGAAGTGCTTTCATCTGGGCATTATACTGGATTATCAATATGCACGACAAGCGTTCAGCAATTCCAAAAATCAGCCTCAACATAAGCTTTGGACTGGTATATATCTTGGTTTACAGCTTGATTTTCGACATCTGGCAACCGCTCAACTTCAATGGATTAATTGGCGCAGCCTATATCGGTTTCTTTGAAATGGGATTCACTTTTGTACTTTGGATGATGGCATTAAACTTATCAGAAAACACAGCAAAAATTAGCAACCTGATTTTTTTATCCCCTTTCATAGCACTGTTTTTTATCCGTATTTTCGTGGGCGAACAAATTCACATCAGCACAATCGCAGGACTCCTGTTTATTATTGGTGGGATTGTCTTGCAGCAAACAAAGTTAAAACCAATCAAAAAGCTTTAAAATGTATCCACGTATCAGCGATTTTATAAATGATATTTTCGGCACCTCGTTTGCCTGGCCGGTGCAGAGTTATGGATTTTTTATGGCGCTGGCATTTCTGCTGGCAGCGCTCGTTTTGCGTGCCGAACTAAAACGCAAAGAGCGCGAAGGATTACTCAAAGCAGTCGAAAAAATCAAAGACAACAACAAAGGCCGCCTCTCGGAAATAATCTTGAACCTGTTGATTGGATTTGTCCTAGGCTTTAAACTGCCGCATCTTTACAACAATTACGATAGATTTGTGCAAAAACCACAGGAAGAGCTACTTTCAGCTGATGGATCGCTATTATTTGGCTTGTTGGGGGTGGTGCTAATGCTTGTGGTGCTTTACTATTCAGGAAGCGACAAAAAAAAGACGCCTACAACTTTGATAATCCATCCGTATCAGCACACGGCTATGCTCGTAATGATAGCGGCAGTTACTGGTATTTTAGGCGCGAAAGTTTTTCATCAGTTAGAAAACTGGGAATTATTTATGCTTGATCCTATCGCCGCACTGCGTTCATTTGATGGTCTCACCTTTTATGGAGGA
>CAZOEV010000480.1:0-2964 GCA_964578915.1 uncultured Lentimicrobiaceae bacterium | reverse complement strand
ACCCCATCCCCAGTTGAAATGAAAATAATTACTGTTATTGTAGCCATCACAAACAAAAGCATGGCCGCCACCTGATCCAAAACCAGCATACAAAACCGGATGCCCTGCATCAAGTTCTCCTTTTATTAGATTAGTCCATTGAGCGGTAGAATAATTATTGTCGCGTTTCACACCTTGTAAGCTGCTGCTGTAGCCAAAATAGTTTTTTAGCGCACTTTCCGAGCAAACGGCATCATCTGTTTCAACAACCCAGGCACCACTTACCTGTGGGCTATAATCCATATTAACACTTACGCCGCAATGATACATCAGTGTAGCAACTGCATCATTGGACGAGTTTACAGCATTTGGCATAGCTGACCAATTGTAGGAAGTAGCCCCGAAATTGGCCGAAAGGGTGCCATAGTTTGAATGGTTGAAGGAGTGCATGCCTGTTCCCTGGGCAGGGTGATTCCAGAATTTCATTACCTGAGCCATGGCCGTAGCTACACACCCAGTTACTGAACCGCCCGGACATTGTGCATTATAATAAGGAGACTGATCCCAGGTAGTGCTCAATAGCGGATTTACTGACCGACCAGCCTGTTTATAATTTCCTTGGAGCAAACTTTCCCAACTATTTTTAACGGAATTTGTGCTTTCCCACTCATTTTCAATGGCGTACGCCAGGTAGCTTTTGTATCCCTCTAGCCATTTTGCAAAAGCATAAGGCTGTGCATCTTCTGAATAAACATTTGTGTTAGAATAGCCTAAAACCGGCGCTGCAATGTCATCTGCTGATACCAGAATAAAACCAGCATCACCCTGATTGAAAACGTAAATGAGTGGTGTAAAACTTGTTTGGTAGTAATTAAATGGATCGGCGATGGGCAAACCAATGGTTTGATAAAGAATAAGATTTTGGTTTGCATTAATTTGATTTTGCGATTCCAGAAAATGTGTTGCAACAATTTTTGCCTTTTTAGGATCGATGCTTTTTGCAAAAAGCAAGGTGATGCCAAAAAGTATTAAAAATAGGGTAAGTAGAATTTTTTTCATGGCTCATGGACTTTAACGTAGCCCAAAATAAGAAAATCGGAGAGTCAATTACAATATTAATAGCTTAAGCGCCTGCTATGGTTGATTAACTGTGGGCGGCTTTTTATAATTTGCACAAAAAAAAGGCCACCCGCGAGGGCAGCCTTTTTTATAAGTTACAATCAATGTGATTATTGGATTGTACCTGTGTTATCATCGAAATTCAAGGTAACAACTTGACCAGCAGTTCCAGGAACGGCTGCTTGATCGTCGCTACTATCATTACGGTATTCGATTTTTCCTTCAAATACATTAAACTCAGCATTCCACCAAGCTGGAATCCATGGGTGATCAGCATACATGCGAACGTTACCATCAGCATTTAAAGCAGGAGAAACAATTGAATTAGCTGAAACTCCAGCTGTAAACTTATAAGCTTCAACGTCTTCATCCCAGCTTCCAAATGCATCGCCAATGCCATAAACAACGGCTTCTTTAACTGACAGTTTAACCATATCGTTTCTCAGGTCGAGAACTAAAATATACATGCCACTGTTAGCAACTGACATATTACCTTCAACATCTAATACTTCAATACCTTCGGCATCAAATTCACTGATTTCAGCAAAACCTAAGTTTGGAGCAGTCCATGCAGCTGCAGATAATTTAAATCCTTCTCCACCTGCAAGGTGTGCAATTTTCCAGAAAATTCCGTTATTGTCGCCACCACCAGCAATTTTGTGCATCAGTGCTTCGTCAGTACTTCCTGGTTCATCCCAACCATAAGCAGTTGCGGCACCAACTAAGTATAATGCTTCAGGATAATCAGGAAGTGGTTCGCCATCGCCTGTTTTTACGGCTGTAGCAACCCAGTCTTTTCCTAATTCCCAAGTAAGAGTAACAGTATAAACACCGTAAGTATCGTTAATGATGTCTCCACCGCCTGGTACCAAAGCATCTATGGAACCACCAAGGTTGGTGTTAACTTTTACAGTACCGTCTACATCAATAAAGATTTTCCAGCCGTTTGAATAGCGGAATTTCCATGAGTTTTGTTGTAAAGTCAACTCAGTTACTGTGAACTCCATTTTGTTCAGGTTGAAAGGAGCTGTCATTTCAGTACTTTCTGTCCATCCACCAGGAGTAGCAGCACCGATTGCACCCCATTTTGCAAGGGCAACAACAACTTTACCTAGTTCTGTATCGTAAACTACATGATAAAGGCCATCCTCAGGAACAATAAATTGGGTTTCAGTTTCAGCGATAGAACCACGCCAGAATTTTCCGGTTGGTTCGTCAACTTGCAAGTCAGCTTCTGGTACTTCAGCAAAATCAGCACCTGGGCCATAAGTTGTTCTTGTGGTTCCTGCAACTTTAATAATATTGAAACCTTCGCCACCTTTAACGGCAACATAAATGTCGAGAAGTGCAGCACGAGGTGCATTCTCAGCGGCTTCATTAGTTGTAGCAGTCAGCAGTCCTTTGATGTCAAAATCAGTGAGGGCAGTGCCAGCACCAACTACATAGATACCATCTTCAACCGGAGTTGGAGTAGGTGTTGGGTCATCATCGTCATCTTTTTTACAAGATACCAAGACTACACCGGCGAGCATAATGATGCTCATCAGCTGTAGCATTTTTTTAATTGAGTTTTTCTTCATAAGATAAAAATTTAAGATTAGTGATTAAAAGGTTTATTAAGTGAATTATTTTACGAAATTGGAACGGGTGCATCAAGCAAATTTGGGTTTGCATCAATGGTCCATTGTGGCACAGGGAAAGTATTTCTGTCTGGGCTTGAAGCAGGTTTTTCCCACCAAGCTTCATTAAACTTACCAAAACGAATCAAATCCTGGCGGCGATGGCCTTCCCAGAATAATTCGCGTCTACGTTCATCAAGCAAATCATCTAATGTAGCACCTGAAATGGGCGCCACACCAGCTCTTG
>CAZOEV010000479.1:0-2966 GCA_964578915.1 uncultured Lentimicrobiaceae bacterium | reverse complement strand
ATCCAATTCGCTTGTGCTGGTGCTTGCTCTTGTAATGTTAATAATTGTCGGTTCTATTGCGGGATTGCTGCTGTTTTTGTTAAAAAAACCCCAAGGACTGCTAATATTTGTGATTTCTGCCTTTTTGCTTATGCTTATTCAGGCCAATTTCGGAGGTTTTGAAGGCTGGCAGAAATTTGTGGTTGAGAGTTTTTTGATAATAGTTTTGTTATTTCTACCTTCAAAAAGAGAAAAAAATAAGGAAATTAGCAGCGATAAAGAACAATAATGGATAAAATATGCTTTTTGTCTTGAAAAACAGGTTCTTTTAATATGTTGATTTACTGATAAATATAAATAAAGAATCTTTTTTCATAAAAATATTTAAATTAATCTTTTGCCAGATATTAAGAAGTTTATAACTTGCACCCTTAATTGCAATCGTTTTCGATTAATTAAACGAGTATAAATAAACTAATTTTTTAATCAATTCACTAACCAAAAATCACCATTATGAGAAAAATTACTTTTTTGTTAGTGTTCTTGCTACTAGTAGGTGTGAATTTCGCATTTGCCCAGTCAAGAACAATTACTGGTAAGGTTACCAGTGCGGAGGATGGGAAAGGAATTCCAGGCGCTACGGTGTTGGTAAAGGGTACCACAGTAGGTACAACTACTTCCATCGATGGAGAATTCACTTTGGATGTTCGGGCTGAACATCGCACTTTGATTTTCCGTTACGTCGGTATGTCTACCCAGGAAATCACCATTGGAGACCAAAACACTATCAATGTTGTTTTGGAGTCTGATGTGATGCAAATGGATGAGGTCGTTGTTACGGCCCTCGGTATTTCCAGAGAGAAAAAATCACTGGGATATGCCACTCAAGAAGTTTCCGGCGAGGAACTCAATACTGTTAAACGCGCCAATGTTGTTAGCTCGCTATCAGGACGCGCTGCTGGTGTTCAGGTTCGTACAACCGGTAATATGGGTGGTTCGGCAAACGTTGTTATTCGCGGTAACTCTTCGTTAACTCAGAATAACCAGGCACTTTTTGTTGTTGATGGTGTGCCAATCAGCAATGCCAATACCAATAACAGTGGACAGATTTCGGGTCGTAATGGTTATGACTACGGTAATGCCGCATCAGACATTAACCCTGACGACATTGAGTCGATGAACATCCTGAAAGGTGCTGCTGCAACTGCTCTTTACGGTGCACGTGCTGCAAACGGTGTAGTGCTTATCACTACTAAAAAAGGTAAAAAGCAAATTGGCGGTGCTAAAGCTTTTGGTGTATCTGTTAGCTCAAATGTTACCACCGGTTTTCTGGATAAAAGTACTTTTCCGAAATATCAGGATCAATATGGTGCTGGTTATGGTCCTTATTATGGAGATGATCCATATCCTGCATTCGAATTGAATTATGATATTGACGGTGATGGAAATTTAGATTATACTGTTCCAACAACTGAAGATGCTTCTGTTGGACAAAGATTTGATCCAAACTTCTCGCTTTATCAGTATGATTCTTATGACCCGGCTTCACCTAATTATTTAAAGAAAACACCTTGGACTGTTGGTGCCAACGGCCCTGAGTATTTCTTTGAAACACCTATATCTTTAACAAACAGTGTTGATGTTTCTGGAGGAAGCGAAAATGGAACTTTCCGCTTGTCATACACAAACATGGATGAGAAAGGTTTACTTCCAAATAGCTCGCTGAAACGTAATAACTTTTTGTTCAATGGATCTTATGATATTATTGACAATCTTACCGTTTCTGCTTCTGCTAATTATATTCAAACCAATGGTTTAGGAAGAAACTCAACGGGTTATAGCGATAATATCGTTTCTGGATTCCGTCAGTGGTACCAAACCAATGTTGATATGAAGATGCAGGAAACACTGTATGATATTTCAGGTCGTAATATTACCTGGAATCCTAATTCTCCTACTGACTTGAGGCCAGCATACTGGGATAATCCATACTTTTTACGCTACGAAAACTACCAGACGGATTCTAGAGACCGAATTATTGGTTATATGCAGGTTGATTGGAAAATTGATGATCACTTCAGTTTAATGGGTAGAGCATCAATTGATACATATAGCGAGATACAGGAAGAGCGCAAAGCTATTGGCTCGGGTTCTGGTGAATTTGGTGTTGATCGTCCTGATGTAACTTCAGGTTATTCACGTTTCAACAGAAGTTTTATGGAAACCAATATGGACTTGATGTTGCGTTATTACAATCAGTTAAGCGAAGATTTAAACCTGAATGCTTTGGTAGGTACAAACATCCGTCGTAGCAAAATTGATCAAGTTTTTGCATCAACAGATGGTGGTTTGATCGTTCCGGGATTGTATTCATTAGCTAATAGTGTTAATCCAATGCGTAACCCTGAAGAAAGGGTTTCAGAAATTGGTGTTAATGGTATTTTCGCAAGTGCTTCACTGGGATATCAAAACTTCTTATTCCTTGATGCAACAATTCGTCGTGACCAGTCTTCCACCTTACCAGAAGATGAAAACGCTTATATTTATCCTTCAGTTTCTGCAAGTTGGTTGTTCTCTAATAATTTAAACGTTAGCTGGCTTCAGTTAGGTAAATTAAGGCTGAACTATGCGCAGGTAGGTAATGATGCGCCTTGGGGCAGTATCAAAGATACTTATGCACAGAATACTACTTTTGGTGGAACAGCTTTATTCTCTTTGCCAAGTACTAAAAATAATTCCGTCTTGCGTCCTGAAAATACATCAAGTATCGAAGCAGGTTTTGAATTGATCACACTAAATAAACGTTTAGGCGTTGATGTGGCATTTTACAAGAATAATACCACAGATCAAATTATGCCTGTAGCGGTTTCAACGGCTACTGGATATTCTTCCAAATTTGTTAATGCTGGTGAAATCCAGAACCAAGGTGTTGAACTTATGGTTTTTGGTACTCCTGTTGTTAACAATGATTTTCGCTGGGATGTTAC
>CAZOEV010000478.1:0-2990 GCA_964578915.1 uncultured Lentimicrobiaceae bacterium | reverse complement strand
CTTCACAAAAGTCCTTTTCATGGCTTTTCTGTTGAATTTGCCGAACATCGGCTGTATAATCCTGGCGAATCTATCAAAGATATCGACTGGAAACTTTATGGCCGAACCGAAAAACTCTTCGTAAAACGTTACGAAGAGGAAACGAATCTGCGCTGTCAAATTGTTATTGATCAGTCATCTAGTATGTATTTTCCGCTAAAAAATAAAGCGGATATTAATGATCCCGACAAATTTCTTTTCTCGGTATATGCCGCCGCTGCATTGATCGAACTGATGCGAAAACAGCGTGATGCTGTTGGTTTGAGTTTATTTGACCAAAACTTGAACGAGCACACTAACGCACGATCTAATCAGCTTCATCTCAAACGTTTATACGCATTGCTAGAAGGTTTAATTCTTCCGGAAAGCGGTAAAATGAACAAAACCACAGCCACTGCTGAGGCACTTCATCATATCGCTGAACGAAGTCATAAAAGGAGTTTGGTGGTTATTTTTAGCGATATGCTTGATAATAGCGCTGATGAAGACGAAGTTTTTGCTGCTTTGCGCCATCTGCGTTATAATAAGCACGAAGTGGTGCTATTTCATGTGCATGATGCGCATGCTGAGCTTGACTTAGATTTCGAAAACCGGCCCTATAAATTTGTGGATATGGAATCGGGAAAGTCAATAAAAATAAACCCAACACTGGTTCAGGAAACCTATAGAAAAACCATGCAGGAGCGCAAAAAGCATCTGATGATGCGCTGCGGACAATATCAAATTGATTATGTTAATGCCGACATTAACATGGGTTATCATCAAGTGCTGCTCCCCTATTTGCTAAAAAGAAGCAAGCTTTACTAAAACTTAATCCGCAGCTGGAGTTTGGCATCCGTGCGCTGATTTCCTTCTATCATCTCTAATCCGGTTCCAATTTCGTTACGATTCGAATACCACGTTTGACCGATGCGCGCCCAAACATCTATAGACTGCGAAACAGACCATTTTGCCAACAAATACATGCGTGTACCCTTTTCGTAAAAAGCCGGAATAGAAAAGGCGTAGAGCACATCATTTTCGTAGGTATAAACGCGGCTATCATAAGTGTCAGCATCAAATATGGCATACCTAAACGTCAATTGCAGCGGACTATCCAGCGGTCGGTATTGCACATCCTGGTAAATAATAAAGCCCGTACTTTTAGGTTTTTCTTCGTGTTTATAAATGATATATTCCGCACGATTTTTTAAGTTAAACGAAGGGCTTATCTGATAATTGATATGAAAACGGTAGCTGTCCTTTTTGTAAGGAACCACAAAATCAATTCTGTTCCAAGGATCATCGCTGTTGATCATTTTTTCTTTGGTGCGAAAACGAAAGTAGAAATCAGCGCTGCGGCTAATCTCGTGTTCTAACTGCGCAAAATAGTCGTGGCCAAAGCTGGGTGCATCCGTTCGGTACCTTAGCCAAGGAAAAGTAAAATGGTCAGCATAAGCTTTTAACCGCCATTTGGCCGCTAATGAAGCGTTTAAGCCGATATAAACTCCTGTTTCGTTGTTCGGGCTGCTGCTTTCCGCGAAGGCGTTACTGAAAAAATTCTGGTAATTTTTTTGGTAATAACGGTACGCAATTGTTGTTGTAAAAAATCCTGCAGGTTGAGCCGTAACGCCAGCCAAAGCAGCCATTCCACCATTGCTACTACCCGCAATTTCGCCAAAAAAGATCGTTTTGGGTAGCATCAACCTAAAATCAAAACCATAATTAGAAAGGTCTCCGTCAACAATTTGAAACTGGTTGTAAGGATAAATTCGTGGCATTAAATTGGCTTCCAGCTTCGTTTGATGGCCAGTCACTCCCACTTCAAAAAAGCGACTTTGGTAACTTAAACGTCCTCCAAAAACTTGTTGATTAACAGCTTGCTTATCCATTAATTCATTCACAGTACGGTGTAAACCTGATTCCTGCAAACTAGTAACCGTGGCTATTTGGTTAGAAACTGAATCAATTTGATCGATATTCGCGTCAATATTTTTATTGGAGTAAAAAGCCGTTAGCGAAATATTTTTTATTCCTAAAGTGACTGCTCCACCACGTAAAAAATAGTTCTCGTTTACCGAAGTATTGGGCTTCACGCCAGCGCCATAACGCATTACGGCTCCTGCTTCGGTCGATTTTCCGAAAGAAAGTCCCGACCACATGGTTAATCCTTGTCCAAAAGCCAAATGATAATCGCCCAAAGCGATGGCTTTAACGATGCCAAGATCAGCAGCATAAACATGGATAGAATAAAAATCGAAACCGTTTTTTAGTTTGTTTCCCAGAAGGCGCTGAATACTATCGTTAACATTATTTTTAAAAAATACCTCACCCGGATCTTTTTCCATTGTAATACCCGCCCGAAACTGGTTGCGGTAATTAAAAGAATAGCGCGCATACAACTTTTGCGGACTTCCCAGATAACGTTTATTGGGGTTTTCAAGTAATGCTGAATCAGAAATTGATTTATAGCCTTCGCGCATTTCAAGCACTTGTTCTGTGCGCAAAAGCAGCTGGTGACGGCCATACCTGAAAATATTTCTCGGCTTTATTTTTGAAGATCTGGCCTCTGTATCAAAGCTCAGAAGTGGTTCTAAAAGGTCAATCGTTTCATCCGTAAAGCCATCAATAGCAGCTAGTTCATAAGCGCTTAGCATAGGACCAAACTCCGTTAGATAAGTTTTGAGTTGCTCAAACTGAAAAGCATTTATCAGATACAAATCGCGCAGTGGCTCTAAGTTTTCAGTATTGATATTCAAAGGATTTTCAGCCAGAAACAAATAATTCTGAATCAAATCACTATAATCCAACTCCTCTTCGGTGTTTTCTGCAATAAGCTCAATTTGTTCTGTAATCCTTTCGGTAAGCACAATGCGCAAACTGTCTGACTGTTGTGCAACTAGCAGCTTGCCCGAAGTGATCCAGAGAAGCAAAAACAGAAAACCCAAATATTTCTTTTTACACAACATCAT
>CAZOEV010000477.1:0-2996 GCA_964578915.1 uncultured Lentimicrobiaceae bacterium | reverse complement strand
AGTTATTGCCGCAAATATTTCCAGGGGCGGTGCATCTTTAAATAAACCCAAGCTTTTACTAGACTGTCTGATACTACTGTGTTACATCTCTAGGCAGCTATTTTTCATAAAAAGGTTAAACTCACTAGCTACATACTATAGGCTATTTTTTTAAAAGTCAAGGTTTGGCGTACTATTTTTTCATATTATAAACGATTATGAAAAAATAGTACATTTATGTGGTTATATTGGAAATAGTTGCTGGGTGCAGAAAGAGCTCTTTGAAAAGTTAGTACCTTTGGTAATATGTGATAAAATGGACTGAAATAATGACCTGAGCACCTTTAAAAGGGGTGGAAACTGGCTGTTTTTTGCAAAAAGAGCTAGGAAGTGATTAAAAAACTTTGGTTAAAATTAATAAATAGGTAGGTGCATAATGGATAATTCAAGTGCTAGCATAATGGATAAGAACCTGATTATTGAATTACAGGAATCGCCCACACGGGACTACAAAGAGATTGGGAAGAAGCTTGGAGTTAGCCAGTCTACGGTACGAAGGCATGTAAAGAAACTCACCGATAGCAATATGATAAAGTTTATCGCCGTACCGAACCCTCGTAAGACAGGACCTAGTCACTGGGCTGAGTTCGGATTGAAAATTACCCCAAATCTTACGGAAGAAGTGGCTAGAATTGTAAGTGATATACCTGGTGTGTATATGGTAGGAACATGTTTGGGTCGCTATGATTTGCTTATCTCAGCTCGCTTTGAAAGTATAACTAGAATGTACGAGTTCGTAGACACCGATATTAAGAAAATAGAAGGAGTTATCGATGTGGAGTCTCTGCTAATTTCCAGGTTAGTCAAGTACTATTCCTTCAAGTAGCTATTCTATCCGCATAAGGTATACCACTTCTCAAGTTAGAGTTACCGGGTATGAACCTGTCTCCCAAGCCTCTTGGCCAGAAGATTTAAGTACCCCCTTACAGTAGATCTGATATACCCGCTTGTGATTAAACTGCCAGGCCATCTTATCATTTATCTGGTAATGTTCCAATAGATGCCAAACCATGGTGCTCCAGTGAGCAGGCTCAAGAAAATTTTAAGAGCATACCCTGAGGCAAGGTGATGTCATAGGAAAGGCTCACCACCAGTTGTTTCAAATGGCGTACTTTGCTTGAATCCAGACTGCCATAAAGTTTCTTCCATTGGTAAAAGGCCTGCTCGGAAATGTTAGTCTTAAGCAGAGCCTTATTGACTAATGTTTTAGCCTCTGCCCAGCATAGAGCAAAGACAATATGCTCGTCAGCGTATTATCATTAGCGAACATGTATCCTTAATGCAAATTTTAACTAATTATGCTAAAAAATTATTAATAACTGTTGACAATTGGTATAATAAGTACTATCAGTCCATAAGAATGGATATAGGGCTTATCCTAGTATTTAGTAGATTTAGAGATAATTAATAGTGGTTTGGTAGTAATAAAACTCTGAGAGGGGGGGGGTGAGCATGGTATAAAGTGAAATAAATCTATCGATGTAATGGCGTCAAAATATAAATTAACCGAAGTATTAATCTTCAGATAAGGAGATAGAAAATGGGTAAGAAATGGGAATCGCTATTATTAGTCGTGGCCCTATCAATGAGTCTACTCATTCTTCCAGGGCTTTTTGGTTGTCAAGCAGAGGAACCCTCTGATACCACACCTGCGGCAACTACCACACCTACAACAACCGCACCTTCATCAGATGAGGTTTACACCTTAGTATATGTACATTCTCTTCCTGCCTCCGACTTTACGGTTCCTCTTATGAAGGAAAGTTTGGATAGGATTACAGTTGAGAGCGGTGGGCGCCTACAGTTCCAGTTTTTGACTGAAGGTGAGCATCCGTATTCTGGTTCTGATATGCTTAATATCATCAGCAAAGGGCTTGCTGATATGGGCGAAACTGAAGATGTCTATATTTCAGGAACTGATCCAGCCCTTTGTCCTTTAGCTCTTCCCTTTATTGGTGGCACCTATGATGTCTCGCGTGCTGCTCTTGAACAAATGCGAGGGGAGATATTCGAACCACTGCTAAATGAGAAGTATGGTGTAAGCATAGTCTCTGATTTCCTCACACCTGGAGAGGCTGTTTATGCGACTAGGTTCCTAGACAGTTTTGATGCCTTGAAAGGCACAAAGATAAGGGTATGGAATAAAGAAACTGCTGACTTTATCACTGCAATCGGGGGAGATCCCATAACAGTGTCTTTCAGCGAACTTTATTCCTCATTACAGTTAGGAGTTGTGGATGGTGCCCTGACAGGCATTTCTGCAGCTTGTGACGAAGGTCTGTATGAAGTAGTTAAGTATACTACATGGTGGGACTGGTGTTTCCCTTGGGACTTTACAGTTATCAATCAGGATTCTCTTGATTCACTGCCCCCAGACCTCCAAGAGATACTCATAAGAGGCATGAAGGAAGCTGGTGAATATCAACAAGAGAGGTACTTAGCAGCAACTTCCGACTACGTAGTAAAAGGTATGGTTAAGTACGGCGTGAAGTTTGCGGCGATTAGCCCGCAATTCAGGTCTGATATTCAGGCACGTATGTCCACAATTTACTCGGATTGGGAAGCCCGTGCCGGTGCTAATGGCACTAGAGCGCTTGAGATATTTGAATCTTTACAGTAGATTCTGAAACATCAAGATAGGATTACCCTACCGCATAGGGCGTATCCCAAATAGCCCTATGCGGTAGAAATGATCCTAAAGCTTTTCCTAAGAAACAGGGCAACTAGGAGATTCTATTATATGGCTACATTTTTTAAATTCAGGCTGGTTTTTGCCCAAATCTCAAGGCACTTGGGTAATGCAGCTGCCATTCTGTGTGGGACTGGCGTGGTCTGTTCTGCAGCCATGATTACAATTAACACCATTCTCAGGAAAATACCTAATGTCCCATCAGCCAGGTTTACTGAGGAGTACGCAACATATGTATTGCTGGCGGTTGCTTTTTTGGCAATGAGTT
>CAZOEV010000476.1:0-2999 GCA_964578915.1 uncultured Lentimicrobiaceae bacterium | reverse complement strand
GCACGCTGTTTCACCAGCTTTTGTTGTCGATCTATGCCAAAAGATATTCGAAAACATGCCCGAAGCTTGGCTATTGCATTTAAAGGGATACAATTGGGATTTTGAAGAAAAACTATCAGAAAAAGCCAAAGAAAATTTATCAGCTGCCTTGAATTTCTTTTATCATATAATTGCTAAAGAAGTTGATTGGCAGGAAATAAACAACGAAATTTGAACAATAAAAAATTGTAATATGGATTTATCAACAACTTATTTAGGTTTAAAGCTCAAAAATCCAATAGTGGTGAGCAGCTCAAAGCTAACCGGAACAGTTACAAACATTAAAGCCTGCGCCGCTGCTGGTGCGGGAGCTGTTGTGCTGAAATCGCTTTTTGAAGAACAGATCATTGCAAAAACCGAAAGCACTCTCAAGCGCAATGAAATGTATTTTTGGTATCCCGAAGCCTCGGACTATGTCGTTAATATTTCAAAAGGCAGCGGTGTAAACGAATACTTAAAGCTTATCAGAGATGCTAAAGCTGCCGTTGACATTCCAATCATTGCCAGCGTAAACTGCGTGAGTCCAGTGGAATGGCCTAAGTTTGCTGCCAAAATGCAGGAAGCTGGCGCAGATGCCATTGAGCTGAATATTGCTATTTTTCCTTTTGATAAAAAGATAAGTAGCCAGCGTATCGAAGATATGGCTGTAGAAATTCTTAAAGCAGTAAAAGCGGAAGTTAGCATTCCGGTTTCTGTGAAGATGGGACGCTACTACACCAATATTTTTGGCATGGCAAACCGCTTGGTAGAAGAAGGTGCAGATGGACTGGTGCTGATCAACCGCTTTTATAATCCCGATGTGGATATTGCCAATATGCGTGTTGTCACCGTAAATGTTTTCTCCAGCCCCGATGAAAAATCCATTCCAATGCGTTGGATTGCTTTGCTTAGTGCTGATGGAATAAAATGCGATTTGGCGGCATCCACCGGAATACATTATTCCATAGGCGTTGTAAAACAGTTACTTGCAGGAGCTACTGTAACTCAGCTTTGCACCACGCTGTATCAAAATGGAATTCCATACATCAAAGATATTGTGGATGGAATAGAAGAATGGATGAAAAAGAACCATTATAAAACGATTGGCGATTTCCGCGGATTGGTAAACAAACGCGCTGAAAATACCGCCGCCTTTGAGCGTATGCAATATATGCGCAAAAATTTTGATTAATGAAGCTGCCGTGAGGCGCTAACCAATTTTATGAGAAAAAATGACCAGCAAAGTTTTGCTGGTCATTTTTTTTTGATATTTATGCAGCAATTAATACTGGTTTTCTTCGCCTTCCGCAAAGCATAAACCTGTTGGGCAATTTAGAAACACTGTTCGTTGATGAGTCAACGGTTTTTCCTATTCCGTTTAGTCCATCAAATCCTAGATTGGAGATTATTGTGAAGTAGGATGAGCATAATGAAAGAAAAATTGTAACTATTCAGTGTATTGAAAGTTAGTGATGATTAGGGTTACGATCAATCTTGTTTAACCTTTGCGCAACTCTGTGCTTCTCCGTGAAACTTTGTGTAACAGCTGTTTCACAAAGAGCCACAAAGAAGACACTGAGTTTCACAGAGTAAGGTTGAACGTTATTTTTTAATTTGACACTGATAAGTTACGAAAAAATTAATGAATTTTTCAGACTAAGATTGGTTTTCAATCAGCAGAATCTCCTCCGAATCCAAAACCATACAATTCATACACCAATAAACTGCAAACTTTATTTTGGAACAGACCGTCCGAAGAGTGGTACGAGAATAAATAAGCTATAAGAGATAAGTGTTGTGAGGCAGAGTTTAGTTTGAAAAAGGCATGCTGTAGTTGGAGAGGAGTGATGTTTACTCCGCTTCAACTTTTATGATCACATCAAAACCACTATCACGATCTGAGTTGTTGAGCTGCAAGAAAAGGAAACGGAATACTTCGTATTCGAGTTTTACTTCATAGTCCGAAAAGTCGTCTTCGTTTGATTGCCCAATGCGTTGCTCATAGCTGATAAACAAATCATTGGTGATGTATTTTCCCACTTGCATGCTGGCATTGTCAAAATTTCCGCCAGTGCTATTTATTTCAATATAATCCACATTGAGTTTGTTGCCGAGGAATTTAGTAAGCTGCGCTGATAGGAGGGAAGCGGCAGCATTTCCGGCAATACTTCCATTGCTTTGCATATTGTCCTGTTGGGCTAAGCTGAGCTCGTCCAAGCTTTTCCCAAAGAGAATATACGAAATGGCATCGCCTTCATTGATGGAGTTGCCATCAAGGGTGAAACTTATTTCAGGTTGTTCTGCATCACCGCTAACATTAGCGACAAGCTTTTGCTGCTCGCGTGCTGCATTGCGGAAAGTATAGGAGGCCGCAATATCCATAAGCGGCATCATGTCTTCACCGCCTTGAAAAGTTATATTTCCCTTTTCAATAATAAAGGTTTTGCCCATCAAGTCATACTGTCCGCGTACGACGTCAACCGTGCCAAATACCTCAAAAAAGTCACTTTCTTTGATCAATTCCAGATCGCCAGACAGCTCAATGCGCATATCCTCACTTTTTATCCAGGTATTTCTCGGGATGGAGATTTTCGCTTTCCCTTTTAGTGAATCAAAATAGTCTGGAGTAGCTGAGCTTACTACTGCTTTTTGAGTTGTTTCTTGGGTTAAGGTGGAGTCTTTTGCTTGCTGATTCTTTTTCATTTCACGCAGCAGGAGCGGGGTAGGCATTTCAGTGGTGGTTAAATTACCCATAAGACGCATTATCGCCGGTAAATTAAACTCGGATTTTGGTATTCGTAAGTTACTGACAAACACAACATCACCGGCTTTTCCCTGTAGGCTGGCATCGCCAGAAAGTTGCATATTAAACTGCTTATTATTGACGGGATTAAACTTGTTAAATGTGATATTAATCTTTGAATCGCTTATATCACCATTATAAAAATCTACAATATTGTCACTGCCCTGCGTTATAGCGA
>CAZOEV010000475.1:0-3001 GCA_964578915.1 uncultured Lentimicrobiaceae bacterium | reverse complement strand
CTAGCGGTATCTTCTTCAACAGAGGTATCAATACTTAGAACCTCATCTCCTTCTTTGACATCTTTAATTTCTTTTAGAGTGACTCCATCAGCCATAACTATTAAAGTATTTCCAGGAAGACATTTACCACGAACAGCGTTATTACCTACAAAGCCCATAATCACAGAATTGTTTTTAAAGCGAATCTCATAGGGCTTCATTCTAGTTCCTGCTATCGATTCTGATACTTCTGGAGATTCGTTTACCATGTTTTTGATAAGGTTGAAAATTGTTTGTACCTGAGACTCATAACCAGCTATGATCAGAACTTCTCTGTATCTATTGGTATAAGCTTTCCATATAGCATCAACGGCTAATGTAACAGATTTACCGGCACGACGGCCAATTCTGAGAACTCTTTTAGCAGAGGAATCTCTTAATATCTTTTTTTGATACCACCTTAATTCTAGTGGGGCATTTGGATTGGAAGGGGATCTGAGATATACTTCAGCAAAGTACGCAGCATCGCTGAGCATCTTAGCTTCTAGTAATTCTTCCTCAGTTAATTCTATGTTGTTTAGTTCACTAGACATGTTATTATTCCGTTGATAATTATTGGTTTATTCTCTTCGAAAAAAATCTTATAAGCTTTTTGATCTGTTCTTTTAACAAACCTTATGCTTTCCTTTTTAGAAGAAACCGTACTACTTGTACCTTTGAGTTTGATAGTTCCACATCCTTTGGTAGCCTTATGCCCGGGCACTTGCCCATCGAAGTCTATAGAAAGTTTACTAAGTAGTGCTATCATTATATCCTTACTCCTAGGAGTAAGGTGCTTTATTACTTTCAGCGGAAGTATATATGTATCCATTACGTATTCCAAAGACTCTTTATCCAGGTCCGCAAGCAGAGCTGGTATCTCTTGGTGTATGTATTGATTTGGGCGAAGGTTCTGAGTTCTAGTAAGAGATGTCCCAAGAGAGTCTAAGTACATTCTAGAATACTTCTTTTCACCAAACACGGGCAAGTACTTGATAACACTCATATTTATCTCTCTGGGAGATCCACTGAAGTCCTCACCATACATTTGTATTTGGTGAGCAGAGGTTTTTTCTTTAGTACCAACAGGCCACTGCATAAAAAGAGTGGAGCTGGAGCAGTAAATACTTCTTCCATGTGCTGAAATGTAGTGAAGAATAGGTTCACTACTTTCTTCAATAGAGGTTATCCTATTGGTGGTACGTTCATTATTCCACGCTATAACCGAGGTTGGGAGATTTATATTTAAAGGGCCCGAGAGTTCCCCGGTGGACAGCATTAATAATTGTTCCTGTCCTACTACCAAACTTTTATTTTCGGATGTCTCTTCCTTTCGCTGGGTTTCATGTAGTAACGGTTGTCCCAAAGTTCTCTCATTATTCCTGATTGATCGACTTTCTTCTTAAACCTACGTATCATTGACTCGATAGGTTCATCTTTAAATTTAGGCTTTACTTCTACCATTTAAGCTCCTTAAGCATGGTGGTACGATGCTTCCGTACCCATTAATCTATTAGTTGGATTTATTTTGGCACCGTAAGTAGCCCTCACAGCGCGTTGTCTTTCTGTTGCGGCACCTGCTGATGCCATTGCTATATTAACTCGACCTTTTCCGAATTCAGGTCGTTGTATTTCATCTACATATTGAAAGAATGCTCTAGCTGCTTCTCCTACTCCTTCTAAGGCAAAATCTCCCATCGCTTTCCCCGCCCCGGCAAAAAGTCTTCCCCAAGAGTATATAGAGCTAAGACCAAACCCAGCTGAGGCTAGTCTTCCTCCTTTAGTAGCGGCGGAATAAACTACTCCTTTCTTTATAGCATTTTTAGATGCTGAGAAAGTAGTTATACCATCTTTAACTGTGCGGGTAAGATTAGCGGGATCAACACCACCCCCTCTCCATACTGCCTTTGCAAGATTTGACAGCTCCCCTGTCTTAGAGGTTGAGAATAAACCAGTAATACCTGTATCTTTAATTGTGGCTAAAGTTTTTACAATAGGTGCAGTAGCCAGTGTCCCAGTTCCACCACCGACTTTAGATAAACCTTGTCCAATGGTCTGAGCTGTGGATAAAACAACATTACCAAGAGATGCTCTAGCCATTAAGCTAGCATTCTGAGAGTTCATACCGAGGAGTAAGGTTTTGTAACCATACATTCCACCGAACTTTCTGTTCGCACTCTTACGTATACCTGGAGGACCATATTCTATTGGGCCAAGGTTAGCTCGTTTTACTCTACCGGTGACTCCGCCCCATACTGAACCCATAGCTTTAAAAGGACTTACCATTAAGCCACCATATTGAATGGCTTCAATTGGATTAGGCATTAGATTCAAGGGAGAGAAACCTACAGTTTCATTTGATGCTATATATCCCGCACCAAGAGCTACGCCTCCTCCGGTTCCTTTGAAGATACTACTAGCTGTTTTAGCCATTTGTGCCATTTTACTGGCTTCTGTTACAACTGCCATTATCTGACTGAGCTCCTATGTCTTGCCTTATGCATTGCGAAGGGCATGGTTCCATCCATTCCTAGATGTCCTGGTTTCCCCATAGAACGACGATTACTCCATGCTTTATAGCCTGGACCGCCTCCTCTTGCTCTGTTTCCAAAAACTGGTTTCTGATAAGCTGCTTTTCTAGCCAGGTTAACGGATTCAACCACTTTTAATTGAACTTTTCTAGCTGTGATAGCACCACCAACGGCACCAACTGCGAGACCCATTGCTCCCATAGCTAGCTTGCCTTTGGATTTTGAAAAGGCGCCTATTGTCGTACCAATTATCCCACCAACACCTGCACCAGCGACCGCTCCAGTTGCCACCATAGGCGTAGCGAACGAAGCGCCAATATCTTTAGTTCTGGCTCTCCAGTAACTTAAAATACCTTTTGCACCTCCGGCCAACATCCCAATAGGATTTGAGCCAGCACTGGCCCCTAAAGCAAGAGTAGCCCCAGATCTCCCAAAAGGACCTGCTGCTCTAA
>CAZOEV010000474.1:0-3014 GCA_964578915.1 uncultured Lentimicrobiaceae bacterium | reverse complement strand
GAATTCATTGATTGTGCTACAGCAAAAGGCATGGTAGGCATAAAAGGCCATCGTGATGCTGGCGGTTTCAGAGCATCTATCTACAATGCCATGCCAATCGAAAGTGTAAAAGCTTTTGTTGAGGTGATGCAAGAATTCGAAAAACAAGCTTAATTCATTTATTCAAAAGGTTTTGGCTGCATAAAAAATTAGTGCAGCCAAAACTTTTTTAATTTGGTAAATTTTAAAATAGCTCTGCACTCTTAATTCGAGCTATGCTTTTTTACAAAAACTAAAACTTATTGATATGACAAAAGTATTGGTTGCCACAGAAAAACCTTTTGCCAAGGCAGCGGCTGACAAAATAAAAGGGATTATCGAAGCGGCAGGTTATACCGCCGTATTTCTTGAAAAATATACTGAACATCAGGCTTTTGTTGATGCAGCAAAAGATGCTGATGCAATTATCATTAGAAGCGATAAAGCCAACAAAGCTGTAATTGAAGGTGCTGAAAAGCTAAAGATCATTGTTCGCGCTGGTGCCGGATTTGACAACATTGATTTAGATGCTGCCACCGCAAAAGGCGTGGTAGTAATGAACACACCAGGCCAAAACAGCAATGCTGTTGCCGAACTGGCGCTGGGCATGATGGTTTATCAGGCACGGGCTCACTTCAATGGCAGTTCTGGAACCGAGCTAAAAGACAAAACCCTCGGCATCCATGCTTATGGTAATGTAGGAAAACTCGTTGCCAAAATCGCCAAAGGATTTGGTATGAATGTAATTGCTTTTGATCCTTTCGTAAGTGCAGATGACATCAAAAAAGACGGTGTAGGAGTTGTTGATTCTGTTGAAGCATTATATAGCCAAAGCAATTTTGTTTCACTACATATTCCTGCCAACGACAAAACCAAAGGCTCTATCAACTACGCGCTATTGTCGAAAATGCCTACCAATGCCATGCTTGTAAATACTGCGCGCAAAGAGGTTGTAAATGAAGGCGACATAAAACGTGTTTTAGCTGAAAGAAAAGACTTTAGGTATGTTTCTGATATAGCACCAACGAATGCTGCTGACTTAGCTGAATTTGAGGCTCAAATTTTCTTTACCCCTAAAAAAATGGGTGCTCAAACATCCGAAGCAAACATAAACGCTGGTATTGCTGCTGCAAATCAAATTATTGCTTTTATAGAAAATGGAGACATCACCTTTAAAGTAAACTAATTCATTGTATAAAAAGGTAATTCCCAAAGTGATTTTACGCACAATCACTTTGGGATTATAATCTACTCCTACTTATTCACTCATCATGAACCAACAAAACACAAAACCACCAACATTTTTTCGTTTCGAAGACCTGCGTATTTACCATAAAGCTATGGATTACGTGCTATGGGTTAAAGAAGCGTTAAAAGATTATGCCGTAATCGATAACTCTGGATTGGCTAAGGGTTTCAATAAAAGCGCACAAGAAATAGCACTTAACATTGCAGAAGGTTCGGCGCGCAACAAGGCGCAGTTCGTAGCCCATCTGAAGCAAGCTAAAAGTGCCATACGAACCTGCCTTGTTTATGCCAGCTTATTACATCGCGAAAGTATAATTTCGGATGAAGCCGAGGATGAATCCCGAAATCAGCTAATGGAAATGACTAAAATGCTGGGTGCCCTTATCACTTCATTGCAAAAAAATGCGCATCATGATGAAGGGGAAGAAGATATTTATCCTTCAAAGAATTTTAACAACAATTATTAATATTTAAAAATAAAACTATGGCAATACTAAAAGCTTTTAAAGGATGGCGTCCGCCCACCGACATTGCAAAAGCACTGGCATCGCGACCTTATGATGTTTTAAACTCTGAAGAGGCACGAGAAGAAGCTGCAAATAATCCGCATAGCTTATTGCATATCATAAAACCTGAAATTGATCTGCCAGAGGGTGTTAATCTTTACAGTGAAGAAGTTTATCAAAAAGCAGCTTCCAACCTGGCTGATTTTCGTGAAAATAGCTGGTTGGTGCAGGATGAGGCAGAATACCTCTATATCTATGCTCAAACCATGAATGGCAAAACCCAGTATGGACTTGTTGGTTGCGCTGGCGTTGAGGATTATATGAACAACGTCATTAAAAAGCATGAGCTAACGCGACCAGATAAGGAAGAAGACCGCATGAAACATGTGCGTTCTACTAATGCCAATATGGAACCTGTTTTCTTTTCGTATCCAGCCAAAAAGGAAATCGATGCTATCGTAGCGGATTTTGTTTCCAAGAACAAAGCCATTTACGATTTTACGGCCGATGATGGTTTTGGACACCATTTTTGGGTTATTAGCGAAAAAGCCATTGTAGAAAAATTGATTGCGTTATTTGCTGAGCTTCCAGCTACTTATGTTGCTGACGGTCACCACCGTACAGCTGCTGCCGCTTTGGTAGGAAACGAAAAAAAGAACAATAATCCAAACCATAAAGGTGACGAAGAATACAACTTCTTTCTCGCAGTTCACTTCCCAGATAACCAGCTCACCATTATCGACTACAACCGTGTGGTAAAAGATTTGAATGGCATGAGCAAAGCGGAATTTCTGCAAAAGCTGGAAAAAGGTTTTGTGGTTGAAAACAAAGGAAAAGCTGTTTATAAACCTGAAAGCCTGCACAATTTCTCTATGTATTTAGATGGAGAATGGTATGCTTTGCAAGCACGTGATGGCGTTTATGACGACAATGATCCGATTGGCGTTTTGGACGTAACCATACTCACCAATGAAGTGCTCGAGCCACTTCTTGATATTACTGACCTCAGACGTTCAAAACGTATTGATTTTGTAGGCGGAATTAGAGGCCTCAAAGAATTGAGCAAACGTGTTGACAGAGGAGAGATGGCAGTTGCTTTCGCATTATTTCCTGTAAGTATGAAGCAGTTGATTGATATCGCTGATTCCGGAAATATTATGCCACCAAAAACTACTTGGTTTGAACCCAAATTGCGTTCAGGCTTGGTTGTGCATGGTCTTGACGAATAAAAAAAGTTTTTAT
>CAZOEV010000473.1:0-3017 GCA_964578915.1 uncultured Lentimicrobiaceae bacterium | reverse complement strand
TTATGAAATCCCAAGCTCGCCTTTTACTATGAATATGATGCCTGAAGGCCCAATGACTATGAGTTTACTCACAGTTACTGATATGAATGGTTGCGCAAATGATGGCGAAGGAACTGCCACCATCACTATAAACTACGCCCCTGCAAGTCCGATAGCACCTATGACTGCTGATTCTGTTGATTATTTTGAGACTACGCAGTCAATGGCGCAAATTGAAGCCGTTGAAAATGCAACAGCCTACGAATGGGCGCTGGATCCTGCTGAAGCTGGTACTTTTGAAGGCGAAGGAATGGAAGTTGCCATCAATTGGAACACAGAATATACAGGAACTGTTATGGTAATGGCTCGTGCACAAAATGACTGTGGTTTTGGCGAATGGTCGCCAGCAACAGAAGTTGTGTTGTCCAGCACTGTTGGCCTCTATGCCAAAAATGACCAGAACTTCGTGCTGTATCCAAATCCAAGTGAAGGCAATATCCACCTTGATTTCGGTAATGAAGTTTCCGGAAAATTGACGATTAATGTTACCAATACGCTTGGAAAAGTTGTTTTTGCAGAGGAAATTGATGCCAACAATATCAATGGAAAACACCTACTCGAATTGCAACAACTTGACAATGGTGTTTATCTTATACAAATTACAGCAACAAATTATAGTGCTGTAAAACAAGTCATTATTCGCAAATAAGCTTTGTGAAATAAATTAAAAAAGCCGGTCAACAAATTGTTGACCGGCTTTTTTTTGGTTAACTTTTTGCATCCGCCAAATTGAGTCCGCGGCGAATAAGTTTGGTAAGCAATGGCTTCTGCTCCAGCTTTTTTAAACAATCCCTAAGCGCTAAAGCAAAAGCAGTTTGACTGTCGTCATCAGCAATAATTTCAAGGATTTCGAGCGGCAAAAGCCAGTCCTCATAGCCATTAATCTGCAAGTAATTCCATACCTCAATCAAGTCCGATTTTGGCTTTTTTTCCTCTCTTACTTCGCGCACCAAGCCATATTGCTTGTGCAGTTCTTTTTGCTTTGCTGTGTATTGAATTTTATGGGTCTTTTCTTTCGGCGGTGCATATTCCAAGCCAAAAGCATCAGGATCAGCAGGACCACTGTAAGCTGAAACAACTGACTCGCCAACGGCCATATCGTATTGACCCCAAGATGGATCGAAAAGCACTTGTTTTTTGTAAGTCACTTTACAATCCGCAAAGCTCATTAACAATAAGTTGCCGTCTTTTCGTAAAGTTTTTATCAGCTTCCCTTCTACTTTTATGCCCGACTCAAACTTAAAGTTACACACATTCCCGACTACAATATCTATCTCGGCCAAGTCAGCATCCCTTAAAAAACGTGGTGGTTTGATGGCGTGTTTTATTCTGCCAATGGGCGAACCAAAACCATCCTTATGAAAATCTTTTCCATGACCATCAAGCTGCTCATTTTTATAAGCCAAGCTCGTTGGCCCTTTCGTTTTCACATAAACAGGCTGATTTTGATGTAGCATATATTCGATAAATGTACCTGAAACCTGCAAGCCTGAGCTATAAATAACAGTAGATGTATTTCCTGATTCAATGGCTTTTAAAATACCCTCGATACCACCTTTGCGCAGGGCCATTCTGCCGGCAAACTCATCAAGAACCCGTGTAAGCTCTTTAAAATCAGGCGTTACAAAAAGTTGTGGTTGCGGCTTTGTAATATCAAAATTATAATAAATAGCGTCAATATTATATGGGATTTTTTTTACGCTATCGCTCATAGCTGTAGCACTTTCGCCAATAGACGACAGCAATCCAGCGCCGTAAATTTTTGGATCATCCGGCTGACCTACCATGCCATATTCTACTGTCCACCAATGCAAATTGCGGATGAGCGCCATTTCAGAAGGCAAACCCAAGTTTTGTTCTTTCTGGTCCAAATCTGCTTCCGCCTTTTGAATAGCCTCTTCCGGCGTATTGGGATCAGCCTTTAAAATCGACAAATACCGAATCGATTCATATAAATCGTAATCAGCTGCCGAAGAAAAGGCTTTTGAGCCGATCTCTCCAAAGTAGCGCAGGTATTCTGCATACTCAGGATGACTGATAATAGGTGCATGGCCAGCAGCTTCGTGTATAATATCCGGTGCGGGTGTATATTCTACCTGATCAAAAGGACGGATATCTGCTGCAATTACCAATACATTATAGGCTTGAAATTCCATAAAAGCTGCCGGAGGAATAAATCCATCCACGGTTACGGCTGCCCAACCGATTTTTATGAGAATCTCGTTCATCGTTTCGATATCAGGAATACGCTCGATGCTGATACCAGTTTTCTTTAGCCCATCAAGGTATGAATTGTGCGCTTTGTCTTTCAAAAAAGCTACATTTTGCCTCATCACGTAGCGCCATACTGCGTGATCTTGCCAAGTATATTGATTGTAGGGCTGATCAATAATCAGTTGAAAAAGGTGCTTAGGTAATTTCTCTAAAATGGGGTTGTTTATCATCGGCTTTCTTATTTAGAACGAATTTAGATAGCCAAAAATAAACAAAAGCTTTAAACTAAGTGCAATCGTTTGAAAATTGATGCTTAAGAAAACTTAAAATCTCTGCTAATCATTGCCAATTCTGCCCAAAAGCGGCACAAAGCGAAAGGCTCCGTGTGTTTCCTGCTCAGTAGTATTCTCATCAATTTTGATAATACGGAGCATATTTTGGGTATCACCTGCGCCTAAAGGTATCACCATAACACCGCCCACTTTGAGTTGATCAATCAAGGACTGCGGTATTTCGGGTGCTGCAGCAGTTATAAGTATACGGTCGAAAGGTGCGTAGCCCGGCAGCCCTTCATTGCCATCGGCCAGAAATAAGTTCAGCTTATAAGGCATTTTGTGTTCTACAAAAGCTTTGGTTTTGAGGTACAGCTTACGTTGGCGTTCGATGGAATACACTTTAGCGCCAATCTCGGCCAGCACACAAGCCTGATAGGCAGATCCGGTTCCAATTTCGAGCACTTTGTGGCCTTTTTCCAGGAGAAATTC
>CAZOEV010000472.1:0-3029 GCA_964578915.1 uncultured Lentimicrobiaceae bacterium | reverse complement strand
TGCATGGCGTAACGCATTATGGCGTGCCAAATATGGCTTCTCGTGTGCCGCGAACAGCGTCTATTTCCTTTAGCAATTTCTTTATGCCATTGCTATTGCAAATTGGCGAAAGTGGAGGCCTCGAAAATCTTCTGCGCGTAAATCGGGCGCTGGCCAAAGGCGTTTATGTCTATAACGGCAAGCTCACCAACCATGATGTGAGTAGATTGCATGGCATTCCATTCAGTCACTTGGAGTTGTTAATGGCTGCCTTTTATTGATTTAGGCCATTTTAGCCTGTATTTTCATATTTCAAACTTTCCTATGCCCGAATAGCTTAGCTTTGCAATAAACAGATTCTATTTATGCCAGGCAAAAAAAATATTTTATTCGGATCGGCGGCCATTGAGGACTTAAAAGAGGAATTATCAATTTTTCGTAAAGATGAGCGTGAGCTCTTTTTATTGGTTGATGATAATACCCATCAGCTTTGCCTTCCTGTTTTGAAGGCCTTGATAGGTAAAAAAAACTTCGATCCTGTTGTATTGGAAATTCCTGCTGGTGAGCAAAATAAAAACTTGCGCAGAGCTGGTGATTTGTGGTCGCAACTAACAATAGCCGGCGTTAAGCGCGATGCGGTGCTGCTAACTTTGGGCGGTGGTGTTATTTCTGATATGGGAGGCTTTATCGCGGCTACTTACAAAAGAGGGATTGATGTGATACATATTCCCACAACGCTGCTGGGCATGATCGACGCAGCTATTGGTGGTAAAACCGGTATTGATTTTATGGGCTATAAAAACCATATCGGTTCGTTTTATTCCCCTCAAAAAGTGTTTGTGATTCCTGAATTTCTAAAAACGCTCGATCAGCAACAGTGGCTTTCGGGTATTGGCGAACTACTGAAATATGGCTTTATAAGGCATCCTGAGTTGTTAGCATCAAATGTTTTTTTTGATAGAAATAGCCCGGAAATTGAAGCGATGATTGAACTCGCTGCATTATCCAAAATGGAAATTGTTGCTAAAGATCCTTTGGACAGCGGTATCCGTAAAATCCTCAACTTTGGGCACACCATTGGGCATGCTTTTGAAAGTTTTGCTTTAGGCAAAAACCGAGATTTGCTTCACGGAGAGGCTGTTGCGGCAGGAATTTTGGCCGAATTATGGCTGTCAGTAAAATACTGCAAACTAAATCACCGTGTTTTGCAGGATTATAAAGCACTCTATCTGAAATTGTTTCAGCCATTTTTGATTCAAGAAGAGGAGATTGAACAACTGATGCAACTGATGTTGCACGACAAAAAAAATGCGGCTAATAAGCTTAATTTCGTGCTGTTGAAAGCGCCCGCTAAAGTAGTTTTTGATATCGCCGTTGAACCATCTGATATTGATGCCTGTTTAAGATGGTATATAGATTTACTGAAAGAACATGACGAAGCATAAAAATTTAATAGCCAATCACTTTGATTTTAAATCGACGGTGCAGCTAAGTAGTAGCAAAAGTGAAAGCAACCGCGCGCTGATGATTAAGGCTTATGGCGACTTTGACCGCCAGATAAAAAAGTTGTCCGATGCCGATGACACCATTTTGCTGCACGAAAATCTTGAAATGATTGACAACTGCGCTAAATCTTCTATCCCGCTTGTTATCGACTGCGGTAATGCTGGTACAGCTTTTCGGTTTTTGGTGACTTTCCTTGCTTCCAAACCAGGAAAATGGATGTTGATAGGCTCGGAGCGCATGAAAGAACGTCCTATAGGTGAATTGGTTGAAGCTTTGCGATTCCTCGGAGCAGATATTGATTATGTTGGCGAGCATGGTTTTCCGCCACTGCGTATTCAAGGGAAAAATATTGCTGGAGGAAAGCTTTCGATTAGCACTTCTAAAAGTAGTCAGTTTGCTTCCTCGCTCCTGCTGGCAGCGCCTGAATGGGAGCAGGGTCTTGAACTGGAGCTTGTTGGAGAACAAAGCTCAACACCTTACCTCGGAATGACATTAGCGATTATGCAGCATTTTAAAGCGGATATCAGCCAAGCTGGAAATCGTATTGTCGTGAAACCCAAAGCATACGAAAATGTGGTTTATACAGTGCAGCCCGACTGGAGCAGTGCTTCCTATTGGTATCAAATGGTGGCGCTTAGCCATAGCGGTGAATTGTTGTTGCAACAGCTGTCCACCCAAAGCCTACAGGGCGACAAAGTGCTTGTTGATATTTTCGAAAAACTGGGCGTACATTCGCATCAAGAGCCTAATGGCGTAAGGATTTTTAAGATGGAAAACTTTGTGCCAAAGTCTTTTAGTTTTGATTTTACAAATGCACCAGATTTACTTCCCACCGTGGCAGCTACTTGCGCCGGATTGGGTATTGAGGCACATTTTTCAGGACTGAAAAACCTCAAGTATAAAGAGTCGGATCGTACCTTTGCTATGAAAAAAGAACTGAAGAAAATTGGTGTTCAACTGGAAGCACTTTCTGATGATGAATACAAATTAATTCCAGCCAAAAAGTTGCCGGTGTTTTCAAAAGAAGATGCTGTAGTTTTTGAAACTTATGCGGATCATCGGCTTGCTATGTCGCTGGCGCCCTTAGCTTTGAAGTTGGGTGCCGTGCAAATAAATAATCCCGATGTGGTTTCAAAGTCGTATCCTAATTTCTGGAACGTATTGCGCAAAACCGCAATTCTGAAATAGGGCTAAACATTTTTATTATTTTTGCGAAAAAATTACCATGACCATAGATTTATTCATCCCTTGTTTTATTGATCAGTTTTATCCGGAAACAGGCATGAATATGGTTAAAGTGCTGGAAAAAGCAGGGCAGAAGGTGAACTATAATCCCGAACAAACCTGTTGCGGACAGCTTGCTTTTAATAGCGGTTTCACGGATGAAGCAAAAAAACTGGGAAATAAATTTCTAAAAGATTTTCCTAACGACCGTCCTGTAGTGAGCCCGTCGGCCTCCTGCACGGGATATGTGAAAAACTATTATCACGAGCTTTTTCATAATACCGCCAATGGCAATTATTGAATCGTCGAGATGCGCCGCC
>CAZOEV010000471.1:0-3036 GCA_964578915.1 uncultured Lentimicrobiaceae bacterium | reverse complement strand
AAATGATTTTCTTTTCTAACTGTCTTTATCATTTCCCCTAAGATTTCAACTTTCAACTCCATTTCATACTCATCTCTCACAGTAGTGCCCTTTTTCCCCAAATGCATATCTTTCATTTGGTCTAAACTCATCATCTTTATTTTACCTTTTGTTTCCATGATTAAAGATTTTTATTTTCAAAATACTCTTTTCTAATTCTTTCTGCTCTTGCTATTTCTGACTTTGGTGTTTTCTGAGTTTTTTTTATGATTCCATGCGTTGCAATTACAAGTGTGTCGATTTTGCTCGTTTTATCCCAAAATGCAAAAATCCGATACTGAAATTTCAAGGATTCTGTTCTAAAATACCAAATTTCACCGTCTAATTTTTCAAATAGTTTTGGGTCATTTTTAAATTTTGCTTTATCTATGTTATAATATATTTTCTTTCTCGATTTTGCATCAAGATTATTCATAAAATCTATTGCATTTTCTAAAAAGAAAACTTCAAACTTCATTTCCATAGTCAAATATTTTCAGGGCAAAGATAATAATAAGTTTCAATATATGGAAACATATTTTCGAGTGTTGATATTTTTTTGCGCGTTAAAGCTAACGATTGCCTAAAATCCAATTTCTTTCTATTTCCGCTTTGTCCATACCCCAGTATGCAATGTTAATGCATTCTAAATTAAGCGTATAACTATTTCTACATGCCAATCCATGGTAAATAATCATTATTTTAGTTATCAAAGCTTGCGGCATGATTGGGTCGGTTTTAGAATTAAGGCATAAAAATAGAAACAATTTCTTATAAATCCAACTGAATTATCGGGATTGCTGGGTACGCACTTTTTGTAGGTATTATTAGCATAAGTTATTTTTTCATAAGTTTATTTTTAAACTGATGAAATCCCGATGAGAGGCCTATTAGCATGATTTGATCTGCGTTTGGAAAGTCCTTTATTCCCGGCAAAACAACGACTGTGGCTCCGAAAGTTGTATTGTATTTACTATGAAATACTAGTTCGCCTGTCTTAGCGGAAACAAGTTTGTACTCCACTTTGCAATCTCTCGTTTGATTCATCGCTTTCAGTAATTCTATTTTTGCAGACAAAACGTAATCAGCAGTTAACTCTTCATCTCCAACATTTTTTAATTCCCCCTCAATGGTGTTGAAATCGGGCAAGTTAGATTCAGATTTTTCAATGATGAAATTAAATTCTTTAAGTTCTTCTTGGGCGATAAGTACCAATATTTCTTGGACTTCATTTTTTGACTGATTAACATTTATCAGGTTAGGCTGAGAAACGACAATTTTTGTTTTCTCTGGTAGTTCAGAGCTTTCATCATGATAAAGTGTCTTGCTTCCCATGGAGGCGCATGACCATAATCCGATTGTAAATAAAGCGATAAGGACGGCTTTCTGTTTCATTGTATTTCATTCTCATAATTCTTCTTTCAATTTCTCCCAAGTCGCTGTTGAAAGTATTGGTTCATATTTTACCGATTTGTTCTCACAATATGCAATAATATATTCAGCTCTTTCTTTAGAATCGGGATGTGTGTTTAGCCACGACAAATACTTTAATGCTTCGTGTTCGTCCGCTGATTGTTTGTATAAGAAATTGGCGAAGGCTTCGGGGTTTATTTTTGCATTAATAAGATATTCAACCGCTTTAATATCTGCTTCCTTTTCCAAACTCCTGTCAAAGGCAGTGGATGATAGCAGCTTTGCTGTTTCTTTTATAATTTCTGCTCCGCCATTACCGCTTGCCATGGAGATTATTACCGATAGTCCTACTTCCTTTATTAGCTTTTTCATAACATGATTGAGCTGAATATGAGCAATTTCGTGACAAATAACTCCGCCTAATTCTTCTTGATTTTCTGCTGCTAAAATCAATCCGCTATAAATTAAAAGATGTCCATTAGGCAAAGCAAAAGCATTGACTTCGTCTTTGTCGAAAATATGAAGCTTTAATTTTTGTTTGTCAATCTCATTTTCAATACAAATTTTATTTACAATAGTATCAATTGAGCTGGCAACATACGGATTCATATTTTCTTTTTCCGACTTTTTGAAATTATCCCAAAAGAGTTCTCCAAGTTTTTCTTCCGTTTTATCAGTTATTTTTTCAACTTTAAAAATAGTCATCCAATCAAGCTGTGTTAATAAAAACCATGTGGAGAAAAAGAGAACTATGATTACTATTCCTTGCGTAAAAGTTTTTTTCATGATTCAGGTTTACAAATTATATTACTCAAACTGCCATAAAACCACCATTCTACATGAATTCCCTTTCGTGTTTGAATTGCAGTATATATTGTTGCAATAAACTCTGTCAGATTGAAAATTATCGCTGCAATTATATAAGCGATGTAATTATTGGTAACACTTTGGTCAGTAAAAATTATTGATACTGTCCACCAAAAACCATAACTATTGATAAACAACACAGAGAATTGAGAAAGTAATGCTTGAGTGCAATGCCAACGCACAAAATAGGTTCCTTTTCTATTTCCTAGGTAAAATACTAAAGTGGCCAGAAGATTTATAATCGGTATAGGCAAACCTGCTATTAAAGCAATTAAGGACATCAGGTAGCTATTTGAAGCTTTTTCCGCTTCATGCTCTCCAGGTTCATAAGCGAATTTTGTTATATTTATCATAATCCCTTGGTAATATTCCAAATCCAATTCATAATTACTAACCCAATTAACGGTATTGCAATTTTTGGTTTTTTTAAATTAGTTTCCATTTTTCGATAGAATTCAAACAAGGTCCTCTTTTTAATTGCCAGATCTATTAAAATCCAAATCGGCGCCAAAATCATTATCATAGCAACTACATAACCAAAAGGATTTATTAGCATGGCGTCACTAAATTTTCCTTTTGCCAAAGAAATACCTTTATTTAAGGTTTTAACAATTTGCAAATTGGACTTGTTTTTTACATAACGTATGCGGGAATCGTCATAAGATAAAATAATCTTTTCGGTTCTATCCGTTGAGCCATCATTGATGACAATGATCTCAAAATCAGTATGAAGGTTTA